>NZ_SFBV01000147.1:0-12244 GCF_007095585.1 Microcystis sp. M_OC_Ca_00000000_C217Col | reverse complement strand
TCTACTAATGACAGTAGCCTAGTTACTCAGGAGCCGGATACGGCGAAAGTCGTAAGTCCGGTTTTGAAGCAGGGGGTGGGAAGGCGACTTCCTGCTCTACTGTAACGGGTGTAGGGTGTGGGGTGTAGGGTGTGGGGTAGTGGGGTAGTGGGGTAGTGGGGTAGTGGGGAGAATAAATAAAAATAATCTCCTGACTACTGATTACTGATTACTGATTACTGATTACTGATACCCGATAGTCCTTGTGTATTGTCGAAGCGTTTACTTATAATAACTTTAAAAAGATTTTCGGGATCATCGGTAGCCCTATGGCAAAAATTGAAACGAGAACAGAACCCATGGTTTTAAACATGGGACCTCATCACCCGTCGATGCACGGTGTTTTGCGCTTAATCGTCACCCTCGACGGGGAAGACGTGATTGACTGTGAACCCGTGATCGGTTATCTTCATCGGGGCATGGAAAAAATTGCCGAAAATCGCACTAATGTCATGTACGTTCCCTACGTTAGTCGTTGGGATTACGCCGCAGGGATGTTTAATGAGGCGATTACGGTCAATGCTCCCGAAAAATTAGCCGATATCGCCGTTCCCAAACGAGCGCAATATATCCGGGTGATTATGTTGGAACTCAACCGCATCGCTAACCATTTACTCTGGTTAGGCCCCTTTATGGCGGATGTAGGCGCACAAACTCCCTTTTTCTACATTTTCCGGGAACGGGAGATGATTTATGACCTCTGGGAAGCTGCCACGGGAATGCGGTTAATTAATAATAATTATTTCCGCATTGGTGGCGTGGCGGTGGATTTACCCTACGGATGGGTGGATAAGTGCGTGGATTTCTGTGACTATTTTGAACCGAAAGTGGACGAATACGAGAAATTAATCACTAATAACCCGATTTTCCGCCGTCGTATTGAAGGGATAGGCTGCATTACCAGAGACGAAGCGATTAACTGGGGTTTATCCGGTCCGATGTTACGCGCTTCCGGGGTGAAATGGGATTTAAGAAAAGTTGACCATTACGAGTGTTACGACGATTTTGACTGGGAAGTGCATTGGGAAACCGCCGGCGATTGTTTTGCTCGTTATTTGGTGCGGATTCGGGAAATGCGCGAATCGGTGAAGATTATCCGGCAAGCACTGAAAGGTTTACCCGGTGGTCCCTACGAAAATCTGGAAGCAAAACGGATGGCAGAAGGGAAAAAATCAGCTTGGAATGATTTTGACTATCAATATATCGCCAAAAAAGTCGCCCCCACTTTTAAGATTCCTAAAGGTGAACATTATGTGCGCTTGGAAAGTGGTAAAGGGGAATTAGGTATCTTTATCGTCGGTAATGATGATGTTTTCCCTTGGCGTTGGAAAATTCGGGCCGCCGATTTTAATAATCTTCAAATTCTGCCCCATATCCTCAAAGGGGTAAAAGTTGCCGATATTATGGCGATTTTAGGCAGTATTGATATTATTATGGGGTCAGTTGATCGCTAAATCTCTTTCAGGGTGGGTTATCTTATTAACTCACCCTCGTTTTGGCCTAGTCTTATGAAAAAAGCACATCGGCCTTTATTTCAGGTAATGTGCTTAAGTAGGGAGGCACAAATTATTTGTAGGATGGGTTAGCGGTAGCGTAACCCATGCAGGCGTTGGGTTTCATGCTTCAACCCAACCTACGTTCATCTGATATTTAATTCCACCTGAACCTCAGTCATAGGGGGAAGAATCTCGCTTTGGGGAATCTTTAACTCTCCCACCTGAACACCCAAACTAGCCAAGGCAGTTAAAGTGGTGATGATGCGGCAAATCACGTCAATGTCCGCTTTATGTTTTTTCCAAAAATTTTCCTTTTTCATATTTACTCCTGTCCCCCTATAGCTTGTTTTTTGAGGACAAGTTGATTAAAATGCTTTAAGCAAATGCTGGCAAAAGGGTATCAAAAAGTGGATCAGATGGTAGGTTGACGTTTGACGAGATCTATGTTAAGGTCTGGCGAAATCAGATTATCGGATGAAGATGTAGAAACCCTTCGTAAGGCTAAAGATGCTTATAAGGGAAACTATTCTTGTGCTTCGGAGAAAACAGAGCAAATATTAATAGAAGCAAGTCGATGGTTACTTGAGGCATTTCTCGAAGAATACCGTAGTCGAACAAAAACTTCCAGTTATACCATTCCATTGAATGTCTTGAAAGATTGGATGACACTATCGCCACAATCCGGAACAACTAAAGACGTTTTAAAAACAGATGGGAAGAAATTGTACTTACAAAATGAATCTGATTTTAAAGGATTTGAACATCAGAAGAAAAGCGAGTACAGAATTGAAGATATTAATGATAATTTAATTCATTTAACCTTAGAAGATATTAATGGTTTATTAGAGCAGTCTATTTTAAAGGTAATTGGCATATCTGGAGATAGTTTGCGGTTTTGTACTGAACAAAAATATGGACTAGGAAAAAAAGGGCGAACCGCTAAACAATCTTATATTGTTCAAGCTTATTGCGAAGTATTAGGACTAGATTTTGAAAGCTTAGAATGTTGTCAAAATCATCATCAAAACCCCAAAAATCAACGAACAAATAATGAAAAAATTTATCGTATTTTGACAAAATTTAATTATACTAATCTAGTAAATTTTACCAGTTCAATAGCCGCTAAAACTTTACGAGAAGGCACTATTTATATTCCGCCTTGTCCTCATACATATCGTTTTTGGTGTTTGCGTCGTTTACACGAACAAATCTTGATCACTAATAATTTGCCCGTTAAACCTATTGTTTTTAAATTTCAAGGAGATGGTCAGGAAGAATGGGATAACTATAGTCTTCATGAACATTTTTTAAATAATTCTGGGGGAATTAAAAATTTAAAGACTAATAATTTTTGTTTGATTTTTGAAGGAATTGATTGTGCAGACTTTGACCGTTTAAAGGACATTTATTCGTTTTGGCAAAACTTAACTAAAAAAGCTAGTAAAATACAAAATAGTCCCATTCCGGGCTTTTTATTAATGATTTGGTTAGATTATGGAGAAGGGAATGATTGGAGAGATAAGGACAAATTATCAGAATTAAGTCCTATTCACCGCTTACAGATTGACTCTTGCTTTGAAAAACGGTCTTTTCAGGAAATTATTCCTACTTTTGCTCAACAACTTCAGTTAGGTTGTGACTTACAGGATGAAACCACAGACTTATTTAAATCTACCTTGCAGGAATTATGGGAAAATAGCAAGCACGGCAACATAGAAGACACACTGAAAGCTTTTTATCAACAATTTCAAGGACAATTATCGAGGGAAAATAGATGGCAAAACTATCCTTAACTTACACGGGAGAAATTCAACCTAAATCGGATCTTTATTATGAACCGATTCAACAGAAAATTTATCCCTATGACGCAGGTGATGAGTTAATAGAAGTTGTTAACTTGGCTATTGAATTGGGAATGCCTTTGTTACTAGAAGGTGAACCGGGATGTGGCAAAAGTCGTCTAGCTCATGCCTTAGTTTATGAATTTAATAATGGTCAGCAAAGTGGTTCTATAAAATATTATGAGTGGATAGTTCAATCTACAAGTAAAGCAGAAGATAGTCTCTATCAATATGATTATATTGGTCGTTTACAAGCTGCTCAAATTAGCGGAATTTTAAGCCAAAAAGAAATAGAAGAATCTTCTTCTGAGCAAAAAAATCCAGCTACTTCAAAGCAAAAAAATCCAGCTACTTCAAAGCAAAAAAATCCAGCTACTTCAAAAGATTGGGTTGATTTACAACCCTTGGGTAAAGCATTTGAACAAAGTCAAGATAAGCAAGAACAATCGGTAGTATTAATTGATGAAATAGATAAAGCAGATCGAGATTTTCCTAATGATTTACTTTTAGCCATTGAATCTCGTCGTTTTTTCATTAAAGAAACAGGAAAAACAATTCAAGCAAATGATCAAGCTTTTCCTCTGATTATAATTACCAGTAATCAAGAAAAAAACTTACCCAATGCTTTTCTGAGACGTTGCATTTATCACTATATTGAGCTACCCAACCAAGAAAGATTAAGAAAAATATTAACCGAACGATTTACCGACGCTGAACAAGAGGTTATCATCAAAGCAGTGGACCGTTTTCTGGAAGTGAGAACATCACAAGACGAGACTAAATCTGAAGGAGAAAAAAAAGTTAGCACAAGTGAATTAATAGCCTGGTTTAAATCGTTGCTCAAGTACAAACCTGAAGAAATTATCGCCAAATTAAACGAGGACAAATTACCCCACGCTAGTGTTTTACTAAAAAGCCGTACTGATGTACAAGATTATGGAACAAGAGGTTAAAAAAGCCAATGATATCCCCCCTACTTGACCTATTTTATCAACTCAGAGACGAAGAAGGATTTCTGCTGTCTATTGAACAATATTATCGGGTGGAAAATTACCTAATTCAAAAACTCGCCAATGATTCTGATATTGCTATTCAAGAAAATCCCAACTTAGAGAATCCTAAAATTAAACTTCTTTGTCAAGCTTTATGGGTTAAATCCCCGAAAGAAAAAGAAAAGTTTGATCAGGCCTGGACAGAGATGCTACAGTTACAACCAGAAATAAATACAGAAATAGCCCAAAAAACACCTATTCGCCATCCAGAAGAATCGATTAGCAAAATTATAAACCCGATGGATGATAGGGAATCTCCCTCATTAGAAATTACCCCTTCTGGGGATACACAAATAGCACCGGAGACTTCATTTCCACAAATTGCCACAGCTATTGAAAAGCGAAAAAAAATCACCTCCTTAGATAATCCTGATTATTATCCTATTGGCATCGCTAAGTTACAAGAAAGTTGGCAGCAACTGCGTCCATTACCCCTAGAAAGTCCTCGACAAACTTGGGATCTAAAAGCTACGGTGATGGCAACGGCTAAACGAGGTTTTTTTGATCAAATAATTTACCAAAAGAAGCAACTTTATCGCCGAGAAATTATTATTTTTATTGATTGTTCTGACTCGATGATTCCCTTTGCAGGATTTGGTAGGATAATGAAGCAAACTTGGGCAAATGTTCCCCATTTTTACTTTGATAATCTGATTAGAGACGAGGTTTTACGACAAGAAAACGGTTGGGAAAGTCAATCTTTAACCAAAGTTCTCTCTAACTATTCTCCGGAAGTAACCAGTTGTCTAATTCTTAGTGATGCAGGTGCCGCTAGAAAACGTTATGTAGAAGAGCGCTTGAGCGCAACAGAAACCCTTATCCGACGATTTAGCCGAAGATTTAGCCGAGTCGCATGGTTAAACCCCTTACCCTATCATCGATGGTATGGGACAACTGCCTGGGATATTGCTGACTTAGCTGAAGATATACCCAATTTTTCCATGTTTGAACTAACCACAGAGGACTGGGAAAACTTGATAACATGGCTAAAAGAAGAAGCTATCCCACCCCGTCATTTATTTAATCCTAATCAGTTTCAACAAGGGGATAATTGGGATGAGGATGAAGATTTTTTTAGCGCAAAAAGCCGTTTAAGATTATTTGAAGAAGAAAACGAAACAAACACCAGAGAACTAGCGAAAAGAGCGGCATTTCCCCTTAGTTTATCCCCTAATTTACTTTATTATCTGCGTCAACATCAAGATAAAGATAATCAAGCTACTTGGTATGCGATCGCTGATATTTTACTCTCCAGTTTAGTCCGCAAAATAGATCGAGAACTCTATGAAATGTCTCCCGATGTTCGTAAACTACTATTAGAAAAATTAACCCCAGAGGAACTCAAATCTCTGGCCTATCAGTTACAAACCTATATTCAGGAACAAATCGGTGATTATTGCTCAAAATCGGTTTATTGGCAAAATCAACAATGGTTAGCTCTTGCCTACCTAAAACCCAGTCAAGCAGTCAATGAAATCAGACAGGTACTAGCAGAAGCTATCAAAAATAATAACCGAGTGCGTCTTGTGAGATTGACAGCTTTATTAGAAAATCTATCCGCTGCTTTAGCCGATTATGAACCCTTGTTATTGCTTAATAAACCGATTGCCGCCTATTCTAGAGGGGATTTAAACCACGTTGGCAATGTCCTTCAACTTTCCCCAGAAGACGAAGGAACCCTACAAAAACGTTTAATAGACGAAGTAGCCGCTATTGTTCCCTACGATGAAAACCTTTTCCTTTTTACCGCAGAAACGGTATTGGTTAATAAAACAGGCCAAGTTATCGAGAGAAAACCTGTTAAAGCCTATTTTTACGATGAAAATCTTCCGGAAGTTGGCAACCGGAAAGAAGCTCAAAACTATATCCGCATGATGTATATTCCCCAAGGAGAATTCTGGATGGGAACGGAAGATGAGGAAATCGAAAGACTGGTTAAAAAATTTGGTTGGGACGCACATAAAAGGGAAAGACCACAACACCTAGTCAAAGTCCCCGCTTTTCATATCAGTCAAACCCCGATTACCCAGGGCCAGTGGAGAGCGATTGCCGCAACCGCTAAAATAGACATCAACCTGAAGACAAACCCCTCTCGCTTCAAAGGGGATGGGCTACCCGTAGAACGAGTCAACTGGTATGAAGCAACGGAATTCTGTAAACGACTATCAAGGGAAACAAAACGGGAGTATCGGCTACCGAGTGAGGCAGAATGGGAGTACGCCTGTAGAGCGGGGACAAAAACACCCTTTCATTTTGGGGAAACGATAACGGCAGATTTAGCTAACTATCGAGCTACTGAAACCTATGCCGATGAACCTACAGGAGAATATCGACAACAAACGACTCCCGTGGGACAGGTTCCCCCAAACGCTTTTGGACTGTACGATATGCACGGCAATGTCTGGGAATGGTGCGCCGATACTTGGCACGATAACTATCATGTTGCGCCGACGGATGGCAGTGCCTGGATAGAAAATGGGAATGATAATCGTTCTCCGTTGCGGGGCGGTTCTTGGTTCTTCAATCCCTATCTCTGCCGTTCCGCTTTCCGCAACTTCGACTTCCGCCGCGTCAGCTACATCAACAACGGTTTTCGGGTGGTGTGCGGTGCTGGGAGGACCCTGTAACCCTTTTTCTCTTTTTTTTTCCCGCCCAAAGGCCGGTCGATTTTGTAGGGGCGAACTGCGTTCGCCCACCGGCAATAATCGTCCCACCCGTTTTTGGGGAATTTGGGGGGAATTTGGGTTATTTGGGCGCACGCGATGCGCCCCTACGGGTTTTTGGGGGGTTGGGCGCACGCAATGCGCCCCTACGGGTTTTTGGGGGGGGTTGGGCGCAGGCAATGCGCCCCTACGGGTTTTTGGGGGGGGTTGGGCGCAGGCAATGCGCCCCTACGGGTTTTTGGGGTTATTTGGGCGCACGCAATGCGCCCCTACGGGTTTTTGGGGGGGGTTGGGCGCACGCAATGCGCCCCTACGGGTTTTTGGGGGGGGTTGGGCGCACGCGATGCGCCCCTACGGGTTTTTGGGGGGGGTTGGGCGCAGGCAATGCGCCCCTACGGGTTTTTGGGGGGGGTTGGGCGCACGCGATGCGCCCCTACGGGTTTTTGGGCGCACCAGAAGGCGAAAAACCCCCGCATCAAGTTAATCTAGATACCTTTCGAGAAAAAATTTTTTTGCACAGGGAGTCCTTAAAATAGAAGAGGGAACCCAAAACCGAGTTACCGGTATTTTTCCTCTGGGCATGGTCGCGCAGTTTATAGAATTTAGCTGGAATTTATGAATCATTTTCTGCATTCTTTCACTGTTTTTCCTGATTCTGCCCGAAAATCTCGCTCTTACTCCCTGGGTAAACTGCGACGACCCTTAATCTTCCTGTTTACCGTCGGTTATCGTTTCTATAATCAGCCGAAATTGGCCGTCGGGACTATTTCCCCGGTTACAATTATCGCCCCCGAAGATGCCCGTTCTCATCTTGACTAAGAATTTGCTGATGAGGACAAAACATGAGCAAAAATGATCTATTTTTTGAGATTTTAACCCCTCTTAATTGTACGATCTGCGTCACTGTTACCTATTGGGAAATTATCACCCAGATAAAACATCCTATAATGAAAGGACAAGAAAAATTAGTCCAAGAAACCCTTAGCCAACCTGATGAAATTCGACGTAGCCGCAGTGACCCTAATGTTTATCTTTTTTATAAACTTCAACGACCAAAACGTTGGCTCTGTGCCATTATCCGAAAACTCAATGGTGATGGTTTCCTAATTACCACTTATCCCACCGATGCAATTAAAGAAGGGGAAATTTTATGGCAGAAGTAAACGTTTATTATGATCCGATGGGCAATACCTTAACCGTGTGGTTTGGCGATCGCTCTTCAGAATATCTCTGCGAAGAAACCGGCGACGAAGTTATTTTAATGAAAAATCAAAAAGGCGAAGTTATTGGTTTTGAAAAACTTAACTATAGGATTTCTGAGAACAGGAATCTTAAAATTTCCCTAGAAACCGCCATCCCTCTTTAAACAATAAAAGCGAAAAATAACACTTAAGTAGCTGGGTTATAATTAAATTAAAAATGGATTTTAGGTTCGATCCCCCCTGCCCCCCTTGATAAGGGGGGTGTCGATCCCCCCTGCCCCCCTTGATAAGGGGGGTGTCCATGAGTAGAAAACGGGTTTCTCGGAGAAACCCGTTTTCTGTGCTGAAAAAGTACGGGCGAAGCATTCGGATAGAAAATCTACGGTTTCAGCAATAGGTTATTGCCCGAATGCTTCGCCCCTACAGGATGCGGGCCGATGAAGACGCAGGGATAGGTTATACTGAATCCGGTTATTAAAAACCGATTATTTATTGTCTCTTTTCCCTTTTGCCTCTTGCATGAGTGCCTTATCTCAACAAGCAATTTAAATGCGCGGGCAGCTTAGCTTACCTTTCGAGAAAAAATTTTTTTGCACAGGGAGTCCTTACAATAGAAAAGGGAACACACAACCAAATTGCTGGTATTTTTCCTCTGGGCATGGTGGCGCAGTTTATAGAATTTAGCTGGAATTTATGAATCATTTTCTGCATTCTTTCACTGTTTTTCCTGATTCTGCCCGAAAATCTCGCTCTTACTCCCTCGGTAAACTGCGACGACCGTTAATCTTCCTGTTTACCGTCGGTTGTCTGACTAGCGTGGTCGGTTATCGTTTCTATAATCAGCCGAAATTGGCCGTCGGGACTATTTCCCCCGTCACGATTATCGCCCCCGAAGATGCCCGTTTTCAAGACCAAGAAACCACCGCCCTCAAACGCCAAAAAATTCGGGCTGGACTGCTTCCCCGGCTGAAAAGAGACCCCCAAACCACCGACCAGATCGAGCGATCGCTGCGAGACACTTTAGGGCAATTAAGTCAAATTAGCCCAATTCTGCGAAAAAATTCCATTTTAATGGGCAGGAATATTTCTAACGCCACAATGGAAACGCTGCTCACCTTTTCTGCCGCTCAATGGTCAACTCTACAAAGCCGCCTCAACTATGAAGAATCTTTTACAAAACCCTTGACAAAAGAACAGGAATATGCTGTTAGCGAAATCCAAGCCTATCGTCAGCGCGTGGCCAAGGGTAACTTTGAGCAATTTATCGATCGATTAGGGCAATTACGGCAAATAAAGGAGCAAACCAGCCAAAATTATCAGCATTCCAGCTTAAATAAACTCAAATACGCCGATCTGATCACAGTGGCCCAAATGGGCGATCGAGAGTGGCCAAACCTAGAAACAGCCATCCTGCAAGCGAGTCGCCGGATTTTGGTACAAGGCATTCCCCCAGGGATTTCCACCAGTCACCTACAGGATACCATCGCCGTGCAGATTAGCAGCGATCGCCTAACCAGTCGCCAGCAGTCTTTAGCCGAAAATATCCTTCTAGCGGCCCTGGAGGGACAAGCGAACCTGATAGAAGATCGGGAGGCAACCAAAGAACAAGCCACTAAAGCGGTGGAAGCGGTAGATATGGTTATGTCTGACGCTCAAGCTGGTCAAATTATCGTTAAAGCAGGCGAAACAATTACTCAAGCTCAGTTTGTTCTCATCGATGGCTTTGGTTTGAGCGAACGGGGCATTAACTGGATGGGTTTAGGGTCAACGGCAATCCTTGTCACCAGCGCGATCGGGACTTTTTGCCTCGTTTCCCAGCGTCTCCATCGGCCCCTGCGTCACCGGGATTTTCTTCTCTTGGGTTTACTGAGTTTTACCACACCGATCCTAGCGATCGCCCATATTCCCTTTACCAATCTGGCAGCCGTGGGTTTATTACTCAGCAGTTTCTATGGCCCGACTCTGGCCGTCACCCAAGTCCTCTTAACTGCCGGTCTTTCCCTATTCAGCATCCAAGGCATCAGCGCCGATTTAATCGCCGGGACGATTGGGGGACTATTAGCGGCGATGATAGCGGCAAAATTGCGCTCCCGGGATGAATTATCGCTCCTAGGGATGGGAATCGGAGTCAGTCAAGGGGGTGTTTATCTGCTCACTTACCTAATCGTTAGCGCCACGGCCAGCACGGTCATCTATACTCTACTACCCACGGCGCTCGTCTATGGTCTATCGGGAATAGCTTGGACAGTAATCGCCCTAGGATTATCCCCCTATTTGGAACGCTGTTTCGATGTGGTCACTCCCATTCGTCTGGTGGAGTTGTCCAATCCTAATTGTAGTTTGCTCAAACGTTTGGCCACGGAAGCACCGGGTACTTTTCAACATACCCTTTTTGTCGCCTGTTTAGCTGAAGCGGCCGCCCGAAAACTGCACTGTAATGTGGAATTAATTCGCACGGGAACCCTTTATCACGATATCGGGAAAATGCACGATCCTCTCGGTTTTATTGAAAATCAAATGGGTGGCCCGAATAAACACGATGAAATTAATGATCCCTACGTCAGCGCCGAGATTATTAAAAAGCACGTTAGCGAAGGGTTAGTCATGGCCCGCAGACACGGTTTACCGCGAGTGGTCCGCGATTTTATTCCCGAACACCAAGGCAATCTCTTAATTTCCTATTTTTATCAGCAAGCTTTGCAAAAATCCGCCCAAAATGGTCAAGAACTCGTCGATGAGGCGGCCTTTCGCTACGATGGTCCGATTCCCCAATCGCGAGAAACGGCGATCGTTATGTTAGCCGATAGTAGCGAGGCCGCTTTGCGATCGCTGAAGGAGGCCTCCCCAGAACAAGCCATGGATATGATCAAAAAGATTTTTCAGGCCCGATGGCGCGATCAACAATTAGTAGATAGTGGTATTCGTCAGGAGGAATTACCAATTATTGCCGAGGTTTTTGTGCAAGTTTGGCAACAATTCCACCATCAACGCATTGCCTACCCAAAAGCAGTTTTAGAAGTCTCCTCAGCCAAAAAAATATGAAAAAAGATACTTGGCTAAATCAGTTACAATTTCTCTACGAACAAGATGAACATCTCTGGTTGACTGAAACAATTAAACTTCTCAAGGCCAATCGTCTAGCCGAGTTAGATATTCAACATTTAATCGAGGAGTTGGAGGCTTTGAGCAAACGGGATAGAAATCGAGTTGAGAGTTTTTTAAGACAGATAATTATTCAGCTTTTGCTGTGGCAATATTGGTCAGAAGAATTTGAATTAAATCATCGGCATTGGCAAGGAGAAATAGCCACTTTTAGAGTTCAGCTAAATGGATACTTAAGCACAAATCTAGAAAAATATCTCCTAGATAACCAAGAAAGAATCTATCAAGATGCCGTTTTTATTGTTGGGCAAAAAACTGAAATATCTCCTCACAATTTCCCTCTAAATTGTCCCTATTCCCTCGAACAAATGCTTAATAGGCATTGGTTGCCAGAGCGAAATTAGTTAAATCCCACAGGAAAAAATTAAGGATAATTACCAAAATGTTACTAATTACTCTCAACGAAAATACTTTATCTTTATCTCCAGGCAGTCAAGTTATTTTTCCCCATCAGACTTGGGAAGATTACGAAAGATTGCTGAGTTTACGTCTCCAAAAAACCTATCCAAAACTCTATTTTAATCGCAAAACTCAAGAAATTAGGCTTATGTCTCCCCTACCAAGTCATGGCAATCGTGTTGATACATTAAGGGATTTAGTAAAAATTATCCTCCGTCGTCAAGGTAAAGACTGGCAATGTTTTGATCCGATTACCTTGAAAATGCTGGGAGAAGCGGGATTAGAACCAGATACTTGTTTTTATATTGATAATAGACAGGCAATTTTAGGCAAAGAAAGAATTGATTTAACTGTTGATCCTCCTCCCGATTTAGCTATAGAAGTGGATTT
>NZ_SFBV01000146.1:0-2839 GCF_007095585.1 Microcystis sp. M_OC_Ca_00000000_C217Col | reverse complement strand
TATCTTTCTCTAAAAAAATGGAGAATCACGTTGGGGAACCCTTTGGTATTTTATCCATGACTACAATGCACAGCAAAGCAAAGGATTAAGCCGCCATCACTACTACCGAATCACCACCCTTTTTCTGGGGTGAAAAGATACCGTGCAGTTTCCGATATTTATAGGAATCGTGTAGCTAATTTTGATGATCAATTAATCTTAACGGCTTGTGGATTATGGAATTTTTATTTAGCGGCAGCATAAGCATTAATTAAAAGGAGAGGCAAGCTGAACTTCTCACAAAACAATTCATTCGGCTTTTTCTTATTTTGCAACAAGTTTATTATGGCGCAAGAGGAGTGATTACTACGTTTCGGGAAATCTAACCATCTACTACAACGCGGAACAACTAAAAAAACGTGATTTCTGTGGTTCCGATTTTTTTGTGGTTTTAGATACCGAAAAACGTCCCCGCAAAAGTTGGGTAGTCTGGGGAGAACAGGGGAAATATCCGGATGTAATTGTCGAGATTCTCTCCGATTCTACGGCCAATATTGACCGCAATAACAAGAAAATTCTCTATCAGAATACCTTTCGCACTCCTAATTATTTTTGGTTTGATCCTAATACTTTAGAATTACAAGGATTTAGACTAATTGAGGGACAATATCAAGCCATTTCTCCCAATGAACAGGGTTATCTCTGGAGTGAACAGTTAGGATTATATTTAGGGATATTTGACCGTAAACTGCGTTATTTTACCGCCGATGGTGAATTAGTCCCCACTCCTCAAGAAGCGGAATTACAGCAACGACAGGCAAAAGAACAGGCTCTTTTAGAAAAAGAAAGGGAACGACAAGCTAAGGAAAAATTAGCCCAAAAATTGCGAGAATTAGGCATCGATCCCGATGCAATTTAGGGGAAATCTGATCAGTAGGGTTTGAAGACAAAATAACAAACCCTGCTATAAGATTAAAAAGCAAAATTATTTTCTAGCAGTTATGGTGACAGCAGCGCCCCTAGTGGGTGTAATTATGGGCAGTGATTCCGACTTACCCACCATGAAAGAAGCGATCGCAGTTTTAGAGGTTTTTCAGATTAGCCACGAAGTCACCATTGTCTCGGCCCATCGTACCCCCGAAAAAATGTTTGAATACGGCAAAAACGCTCATTTAAGGGGAATAAAAGTGATTATCGCTGGAGCCGGCGGGGCTGCCCATTTACCCGGGATGGTGGCATCTTTAACCCCCTTACCCGTGATTGGAGTTCCCGTAGTCACGCGCACTTTACAAGGGTTAGACTCTCTCTATTCAATTGTACAGATGCCCGCAGGCATTCCCGTGGCCACGGTGGCGATCGGTAATGCCAAAAATGCCGGACTTTTAGCGGTTCAAATTCTCGCCATCGGTAATGCTGATCTTTTAGAGCAAGTTATCGCCTATCGTCAATCCCTCAGCGATTCCGTCCTCGAAAAACAAAGCAATCTTCAACGACTAGGCTATCAAGACTATCTAGGGCAGAGTTCACCTAAGTAGGGTAGATTGAGAAAAGATTAAGTAACAAATTATGAAGTAATTATGCGTTGGATCACCGCTTGTGTATTGAGTCTATTGCTCTTTTTTGCCCTACCCATAGCGGCTTATGCCGATAGCCCGACTATTAGCGAAGAACAGATTAGAGAAGGGGAAGTTATCGCCGAAAAAGCCCTAGAAGCCACAGAAAAAGGGGATTACGCCCAGGCCGAAAGCTATTGGACCCAATTAGTCACCAAATTCCCCACTAATCCCGCCGTTTGGAGTAATCGCGGCAATGCCAGAGTCAGTCTCAATAAATTAGAGGATGCGATCGCTGATTTTAACCAAGCGATCGCCATTGCCCCCGATGCCCCCGATCCCTACCTCAATCGCGGCACCGCTTTAGAGGGAGAAGGCAAATATCAAGAAGCGATCGCCGATTATAATAAAGTTTTAGAACTGGCCCCCAATGATGCCTTCGCCTATAACAATCGCGGCAACGCTGAGGGCGGTTTAGGGGACTGGGAAGCCGCCGTCAAAGACTATCGCCAAGCCACTCAACTAGCCCCGAATTTTGCCTGGGCGCAAGCTAATCTGGCTCTGGCCCTGTACGAATTGGGCAGATATCCAGAAGCAGTCCAAAAAATGCGGAATATTGCCCGCAAATACCCCATGTTTCCCGATGTCAGAGCGGCCTTAAGCGCCGTTTTATGGACACAAGGACAACAGGGAGAGGCGGAAAGCAATTGGGTAGCCGCCGTCGGCATGGATACCCGCTATCAAGACCTCGATTGGGTAAAAAGCGTGCGCCGTTGGCCGCCGAATATGGTTCTAGCCTTAGATAAGTTTCTTAACTTAAAGTAAAGAAGGACTAAATATTAACTTTTCTGGCAGTAGCGGGACTGAGGAGCAAATTATCTGGAAATCCGCGACTAAGATACAGTTGAGATGTGCTGGATTGTACTGCATTTAAACTGCGTCGGGGGAGTTTTAGTACAAATGCTCAAACTTCCTCGACCCAGTTCTGGCTCTCCCAACTACGGTGGGGGTAAATTATCATTTCTGGACGACCAGCCACTGTTCCCCGTTCCCCAAAAAGAAAACTTTGTACCTTACCATTAAGATAACTGCTGTATCTGCAATTGCCTTTTTTACCTATAATGTCGGCTTGAAGGAACCCTCGGTTTCACCTCGGAGATGAAAAGTTCCGCCAGCATAGAACAGCGCAGCACGACTAAGAATAACTCTAATCTATAGTTGCCAATTTAACTTTAGTATGCTAGAGTAGTTTGCGTGGTAGGTCGATAACGCAAAATGTTTGTTTTAGAGTACAAGCTTAGAGGAAA
>NZ_SFBV01000145.1:0-9760 GCF_007095585.1 Microcystis sp. M_OC_Ca_00000000_C217Col | reverse complement strand
ACGATTGGGACAGATAGCTATTAGCAAGATTCAGTTAATTCGTCGTTCTAACGGTTTAATTGTTTCTCACTAACTTGTATAAAGCCGCCCTCCGCTATCGCTAAAGGGCGGGGTTTCAGACCCAGTTTTTCGATGACCAGGCCGGCTGAAATTAGCCGCTTTTTATTCAAGAGAAAAGAGCCGATATGGAAATGTGGTTGTTATTAGGGATTCTTGGCGGTTTCACTTATTTTATCGTCAAGCGTAGCGTGGCCAAAATCACGACAACACCAGTTTGGTTAATTTGGTTAGTCCTGATGACTCCGGCTCTAATTTGGACCGGCTGGACGTTAATCTATGGAGAGGATACTCCCATACCGGCATTTTTGCTGTTCGGTCCTTTTGTGATCTGCCCTTTTTTGTACTGGTGGTTAGTACAAAGGGGGCGGGTTACTCCCCAAGAAGGCCCCCCATCACCACCAAAAACAGCGAATTTAGTCCTAGAAAATATTGATAATCCTGCACCTAAAAATGATTTAAAACCGATCACTGCCGAAGAGGAAAAATCCCTAAGAGATTGTTTTCCTTGGGGTGTTTATTATCTGCAAAATATCGATTATCGTCCCCAGGCAATTCTCTGTCGGGGCAAATTGCGAGCGGTTCCCGAAGAAGCTTATCAAGTGATTAAAAACAATGTGGAGAAGGTTTTTGGGGATCGCTTTTTATTGCTTTTCCAAGAAAGTTTTCAGGGACAACCTTTTTTCGCTCTTGTGGCTAATCCCTGGCAGCAAAAAACAGAAACTATAGAAACTGAAAAAATTACTCGCCCCTTTCTTGCCCTGGGTTTATTGTTATTAACTCTCTTAACTACCACGGTCATCGGTGCGGGATTAAGTGGCATTACCACCCAACAATTAGAAAATAATTCTAGTTTATTATTGCAAGGTTTACCCTACAGTTTAGGCTTAATTGCTATTTTAGGACTGCACGAATTCAGCCATTATTTGACAGCAGTTAAATATAAAATTAAAACTACTTTGCCCTATTTTATCCCCATTCCTTTCTTCCTAGGCACCTTCGGGGCTTTTATTCAAATGCGATCCCCTGTACCCACCCGCAAAGCTTTATTTGATGTGGCGGTGGCCGGTCCTTTGGGGGGTATAATTATCGCTATTCCTCTACTGTTTTGGGGATTGTCCCTCTCGGAAATAGTTCCCCTAACTAATCAAAGCAGTTTATTAAATTTTCAGGCCTTAAATCCGCAGTTTTCTTTTCTCTTGTCTATCCTAGCTAAACTAGCCCTCGGCAGTAATTTAATCGCCGGAAAAGCGATCCATTTACATCCTTTAGCGGTGGCAGGTTATGTGGGAATTATCGTTACAGCCCTAAATTTAATGCCCGTGGGTCAATTGGATGGTGGTCATATTGTTCACGCCATGTATGGGCAGAAAACCGCCGTAATTATCGGTCAATTAACTCGATTATTCCTGTTTATTTTAGCCCTAGTGCAACCAGATTTTTTACTCTGGGCGATTATTCTATTATTAATGCCAGTCAGCGATCAACCTGCTTTAAATGATGTCACCGAATTGGATAATAAACGAGATTTATTAGGTTTATTTTCCCTAGCTTTGTTATTAAGTATTTTGCTACCCCTTCCCGAAGCGGTGGCCCGTTGGTGGGGAATGTAAGCGACTGCATCAATCAACCTGAGTTCCAGGAAAATTATCGGTCAGTTGGGGAATAAAATCCCTATCTCCTACGTCAATGTGAGTTCGATGACCCTCACCCTCGATCACTTTAATCCACAAAGCTGAAGGCTGACAACTGATCACCGATCACTGATATATGGTTCTCAAGGCTAATTCTCGCAGAAAAAAGCGAGTTTCTCTGAAAGCGAAGTTAGGCAAATCTAGGTTAAAATTGCTGGCTATTCCGCTAATTTTGGCGAGTTTAGGCTGGTTATACCACGATTTACGTCAGCAGTGGCTAAAACCGGAAGCGATTTTTGTTTTGGGAGGTCATGCCGATCGAGAACGTTTTGCGGCAAAATTGGCTAAGGAATATCCCGATCTATCGATTTGGGTGTCTTCCGGTAGTCCGCGACGATATGTGAGAAAGATTTTTAAAAAAGCGGGAATTCCCCTAGAACGTCTCCATCTCGATTACAATGCGCGAGATACTGTCACTAACTTTACTAGCCTAGCCGATCAACTGAAAGCCGAAGGTATTGATAGTGTCTATCTAGTCACTTCCGATAATCACATGAGAAGGGCGCGATTAGTGGGAGAAATTGTTTTTGGTAGTCGCGGAATTGTGATTAAACCGGTGACTGTTCCCTCCCAATCACCCCCCGAACCCCTAGAAAAGTCCCTCAGAGACGGTTTTAGGGCAATATTATGGATAATAACCGGTTCTACCGGGGAATTTTGGCTAAAATCCGCTTCTAGTCCCCATCAGTTCCCGACCCAATCGAAATAAAATTATCTTGACAAAATTACCCACTTTATGTTAAGCAAAAATACCATTTTCGCCATCTTATTGATTTTTGTGCCGCTATCGATCGCCGGTTCCCTGCTACACTGGGGCGGAACGGTAGTTTTTATCACGGCTTGTCTAGCCATTATCCCCCTAGCGGCCTACATGGGGGAAGCCACGGAAGCGATTGCGGTGGTGGTCGGGCCAAATATTGGCGGTTTGATGAATGCCACCTTTGGCAATGCCACAGAATTAATTCTTGCCTATGTCGCTTTGCGGGAAGGTTTCATTGATGTGGTAAAAGCGACGATTACTGGCTCAATTATCGGTAATTTACTCTTAGTTATGGGATTATCGATGTTTTTAGGCGGTTTACGCTTCAAAGAACAGGAATTTCAACCAATAACCGCTCGTTTAAATGCCTCAGCCATGAATTTAGCGGTGGTGGCGATTCTTTTACCCACTGCCGTGGAATTTACCTCCACGGGAGTCGGGGAAGCAGTCCTGCAACGTCTATCCGTGGCCGTGGCAGCGGTGTTAATTTTCGTCTATGGTTTAAGTCTCTTATTTTCCATGAAAACCCACACCTATCTCTACGATGTCGGGGTTGCCGGTATCGAGGAGGAAAGCGCCAGAGAAAGCACCGCAAGGCCGAAAATCTGGTTTTGGTCTTTGATTTTATTGATCGTTACCATCGCCGTGGCCGTAGAATCGGAGTTATTGGTGGCATCCCTAGAGGAGGCTACGGAACAGCTAGGTTTAACGGCGCTGTTTACCGGGGTGATTCTTTTGCCTATTATCGGTAATGCGGCCGAACACGCTACGGCTGTCACCGTCGCCCTTAAGAATAAAATGGATCTATCGGTATCTGTGGCCGTTGGTTCCAGTATGCAAATCGCCCTGTTTGTGGCTCCGGTTTTGGTTATCATGGGTTATATTATCGGTCAGCCCATGGATCTAAATTTTAATCCCTTTGAGTTGGTGGCAGTGGCTGTAGCGGTGTGGTTGGCTAATTCGATTAGTAGTGATGGGCGATCGAATTGGTTAGAAGGAATGTTACTCTTAGCTACCTATGCTATCCTGGCCTTGGCTTTCTTTTTCCATCCTCTCACCGCTTAAAGTTATTTCTTGGAGATATATAGACAATGACGGACGCTTTCGCTTAAGGGAGTGGTAAAACTGGCAATTTCGAGGATTTTACCGCCAGCTTTCCCTAGATTCTCCTCTAAACTTAAACTATCCTGCGCGGACCACTGACCACGATAGAGAATAGCGATTCCGGTCTTTTTCAGGAAAGGCAAAGCATAGTTAACACAGATATCCACATTACCTACCGCTCGCAAACAGACGATATCGTAAGCACAGTTATGTTTAAGGTTTTTCCCGACGATTTCCGCCCGACCTAAACGAGTTTTCGTGTTATTTAACTCTAATTTGTCAATAACTTCTTCAAGAAAATTAATCTTTTTTTGGGTGGAATCTAAGAGAGTCACCGACCAATGGGGATATGCGATCGCAATTGGCACCCCCGGAAATCCGGCCCCCGTCCCCAAATCAATGACTGATAGGGATTTTGTCAATAGATCCGGCTGGGATTTTTGTAACCAAGCTAAACCCGATAAAGAGTCCCAAAGATGTTTTTCCCAAAACTCCTCCGGTTGGGTAATTCGGGTGAGATTAAAACGTTGATTACCCTCTAAAATCAACTCATAAAGTTGTTGAAATCGCGCTTGTATGGCCCCATCGGGTTGCCATTCTAGGGTTTCTTGCCAAAGGTCAAATAATTCAGGAAGGATCATTAATTCAGTTATCAGTTATCAGTTATCAGTCATCAGTTATCAGGTATGAGGGAAGTGGGGAAGTGGGGAAGTGGGGAATTTCAACTAAAAACCCCAATACCCTAAAACCCTAAAACCCTAAAACCTCAAAACCCTAAAATCTCAACTATCTGTTTTTTCACTTTTTACTTCCCTCAAATGTCCTTGTTCAATTTTCCAGTGACGGTCAGCAATAGGCAATAATTCCCCAGCATCGTGACTAACTACTAATAAAGTCCAGTGTTGTTTGAGACTAGCGAGAAGTTTAGCCAATTGACGACGCATAGACCAATCTAAACCGGCCGTAGGTTCATCGAGAAGTAACAGATTAGGCTGCCGGATTAACTGGACAGCGAGAGATAAACGACGCTGTTGACCTCCACTAAGATTGTGGGGAGAAGTATCCAGAGGAATATTTTCTAATCCTACCTCCTTTAAGGCCGCCGTTAGGCGATCGCTTTTAATCTCTGGATGACCGAGACGCAACTCCTCAAGGATGGTTTTACCGCAAAAATGACGTTCAGGAAACTGAAAAACGATTCCTCCTAATTGTTGCAGGTGCAGTACCGTTAATTCTTGGTCGCGCCAGTGAATCGTCCCTGCTGTTTTATCGGCAAAGCCTGCTAGAATTTCCAAAAGAGTCGTTTTTCCAGAACCACTGGGGCCAACAATCAGACCTAATTCTTGGGGTGCTAATTCGAGATTAATCCCCTGTAAAATGGGATTGAGGGCAGCGGGGGGATGATAAACCACATCTTTGAGATAAAGCATTGACAGGAAAATAACTGGAAATTAAGTCTAGAAACCCGTTTCTATTGTGACAGATTTTTTCATTCGCTCAAGGAGACTTTTGACCATGGTGCTGAGGTTAGGTTTAACGAAAAAAATGGCGATCGGTGCTTCGCTGGCTGTTATGGTAGTGGTTAACTGGATTGGTCCCGGGTTGGCCGGAGATCCTTTCCGCAAAACCAATCCCCGACCGATTGGTGATAAGACCGAGGCCGCTTTTAACGCTATTTTTAAACAAGGTAATTATCTAGAGGCAAAAAAATTAATTGTTGAGGCCACAGAAAAGGAACCCCAAGAACCTTTGTCCCATGCTATGCGTGCCTCTCTTGCTTTTACCGACCAGGATTGGAACACCCTCAAAACCTACTCCGAGAAAACTAAGGAAGCGGCCAAACAAATACAGGACAGCGACCCTTTAAGGGGAAATTTGTATCTCGCGGTGGGGAGTTTTTTGGAGGGAACCTACGTTTTTCAAACCGAAGGAGCAGTATCGGCTATCCCCAGATTACAACAGGTGTTTCAGTATTTGGAAACCGCAGAAAAGGTTAGTCCTACGGATCCGGAATTGAACCTGTTAAAGGGTTATATGGATTTGATTTTAGCGGTTAATCTGCCCTTTTCTAGTCCCCAAGAGGCAATTCAACGGCTAGAAACATACGGGAGTCCTGATTACTTGGTTGATCGAGGTATAGCTCTAGCTTACCGGGATTTAAAGCAGTATGATCAGGCTTTGCGGTTTATCGATAACGCTCTGAAAGCGACCCCCGATAATCCAGAATTAATGTATCTGAAGGGTCAAATCCTGAGAATTCAAGGCAATACGGATAAAAATACCGGCTCTTTGAAACTGGCACTAGATTACTTTAATAATGCCCTGAAAAAACAGGAACAACTCCCCGAATCAGTTAAAAAACAGTTAAATCGCGAACACCGTAAGGTACAGGAGGAGATTAAATCCCTAGAAAACACCGCTAATCGTTAAAAAACGCCTAAAAATAGTCAATATTTGTTTTTTTTATCAGTTATCAGTTTTTGAAGGCAAGAGGCAGTCGTCAAGGCTGCATCGCAGATTTGCAGGAATACCGACAATCAGCAATTATCAGTGACTCTTAGATGATGACAAATGTATCAGCAGCTGCGTGTAAGCATCCCACCGAAAAACTAATGCGCTCCGGGGTTTGGGGGGTATAACCCCCCAAAAGCTGGGATTGAGTGGTAAAATCAGAAACAACGCCCGATTTTAGCAGGGGGGTTTCCCCGTAAAAATCCCAATTGGTAGATTTACAGAAATGAGATGCACCCGCCGTCAAATTTTGCCAAAACAGAAAATCTCCTCTTATGGTATATAAAGTAAAGGATTATTAAGCTTCGCAGAAGTTTATTAATTAAAGTTAAAAATATATTGACAAAAAAGACGGCTTGTGGTATAGGGCAGAATTTAGCCAAACCTCCTAGCTAATTTCTTGTCAAGGGTTCACCTAAGTGTAATTGGAGATTTCATGACGGCAACGACGGATAAATTGCATGGGGAGTTGATCACCTCGATCGAGCCAGACTTTAAACTGAAAGATATTATTCAAAGCATTCCCAAAGAATATTTCCAGAAAGACCCAGTTAAAGCTTGGTTTGGTGTGATTACGAATATTTTGGCGGTCATTGCGGGTTATGCAATGCTAGTTTATTCTCCCTGGTATTTACTGCCTTTAGCTTGGATTTTTACGGGTACAGCTTTAACGGGATTCTTTGTGATCGCGCATGATTGCGGTCATCGGTCTTTTTCTAATCGACCCTGGGTTAATGATCTTGTCGGTCATATTTTCCTCTTACCGCTTATCTATCCCTTCCACTGCTGGCGTTTCCTCCATGATCGCCATCATGCTAAAACTAACATGGTAACGATAGATAATGCTTGGGATCCGTGGGAATTAGAAGCTTTTAACTCGGCCAACCCCTTAGTGCGTCTCTTTTATCGCGGCATTCGCGGCCGTTTCTGGTGGCTCGGTTCGATCGCCCACTGGGCGATTCTACACTTCAACATCGAACAATTCAAGGAGAACGAACGGGAAAAAGCGCGCTTTTCGATGATTGTCGTCCTGGTTTTTGCCGCTATTTTTTTCCCAACCCTCATTTTCTACACTGGTGTCTGGGGATTGGTTAAATTTTGGGTGGTACCTTGGTTTGTCTATCATTTTTGGATGAGTACCTTTACCCTTGTCCATCACACAGACCCCGATATTCAATTTTACTATCCCGAAGAGTGGAATCAAGCTTTAGCGCAACTAGAAGGGACAGTTCACTGTAGTTATCCCCGTTGGGTAGAAATTCTCTGTCACGATATTAATGTCCATATCCCCCATCATATCTCGACGGCGATTCCTTCCTATAACCTCCGCAAAGTTCACGCTAGTCTCCAAGAAAATTGGGGGAGTCACCTGAAAGAAACCAAGTTTTCTTGGGCATTAATGCAGCGAATCGTTGATTATTGCCATATTTTCGACTCCGAAACCGCCTACAAAACCTTTAAGGAAAGCCGCGGTTAAATCAGTTATCAGTGATCAGTTATCAGTTATCAGTGATCAGTTATCAGTTATCAGTGGGTAAGTTATCAGATTTGGCTCTTCTGGTTTCTGTGTGGAAACGGGGTCTATACTGATAGAATATCCGCAAAATAGTCCTAAAAGTCTTTCCCAGTAAATATTTCACGATTCTATAAGCAAAAATTATCATACAAAGTCGAGAAGAGCCGTGACAGTATTAAATCGAAGTTTCCTAATGTCTTTTCACTGATTGCTGATTATTGTTTACTGGCCACCGTTTACTGATTACTGTTTACTGATCACTGAAAAAAGATTACCAGAAACTGCGTTTACCATTGGGCATAACTGTTAACCAATTGGTTTTTGCCAGGGCGATTTGTTCTCGAGTTACTTGGGCATCAGAGAGATTAGCCCCGCAAAGATTAGCATCTTTGAGATTAGCGTAGCGAAGACGGGCGCCAGTGAGATTAGCCCCGCGTAAATCGGCCCTTTCCAGATCTGCATAACCGAGATAGGCATTATTTAAATTGGTATTTTTGAGAATAGCTTGACTGAGATTAACCCGGCCCAGATCCGCATTGGACAGATCCGCCCCTCGTAAATTAGCTCCTGTTAATTTGGATTGACAGAAATTGATGCCAAAAAGTTTGGCTTTGGCCAGATTGAGATTTGGTAATTCCTCTTGGGCGAAATTGCGCCGGCCGTTATTGTAAGCATCGAGAATCGCTTTTTCATCTAAGCGGGGTTTTTTCTTCAGTAAGGTTAGCTCTGTGCTGCTGCGGGCTTGACTTTTGATCAATACATTTGTATTAGACAGTGAAAAAGCCATCTGTCCCCCCAGCATATTATCTGGAGAGGCCTCTGGATTTTGATTTTTGGGACGAAATTTAGACTTGAGAAGGCCAGAAACGGAGGAAGTGGCTATCGAACCTGAATCTTGTCGGGGGGGCTGGGAAGTAACCATTGGAGCGGCGATTAAACTTTGGGCTAGACTATCGGCATAAGCCGTCATGTCTAAAGCATCCATTACCTCTTGGGCGGATTTGTAGCGATGACGGACAGAGACTTCCAGCATTTTTTTCAGGACTTTAGCAAACTGGGGACTCACCTTGACTAATTTTTCCCAGAGTAATTCACCTGTATTAATATCAACTTCAATCGCTTTAGGAGATTTGCCCGTGAGTAGATAGAGACAGGTAGCTCCCACCGCATAGATATCACTAGCGTAAACGGGACGCATGGCCATCTGTTCGGGGGGGGCAAAACCCTGGGTACCCACGGCAAAATTAGTGAAAGCGGTTTGAGAATCGGCATTGGCCATGACGCTATTAACTTGATTTTTGACAGCCCCGAAGTCAATCAGAACCAATTTTCGGTCTGTTTGCCGACGAACTAGGTTAGCGGGTTTGATATCCCGATGAATTACCTTTTGCTCGTGGACATATTTCAAAATCGGCAAGAGTTCACTTAAAAACTGTTTGACTCCCGCTTCGCTAAACGGTCCGCGTTTTTTGACCTCTTGGTGCAGGTTATGACCTTTAACGTATTCTTGAACTAGATAAAACTGTTGATTATCTTCAAAATAGTCCAATAATCGGGGAATCTGCGGATGAACTCCCAGTTTTGCCAAGGTGGCCGCTTCTCGATCAAAAAGTTCCCTCGCCATGCGAAAAACATTAGCATCTTGAGGGGGAGGTTGCAGTTGTTTGACCACACAGAGGGGCTTATCTGGTAGGGACAGATCCGATGAAACAAAAGTTGCCCCAAACCCACCTTTCCCCAAAATGCGTAGGGTTTGATAGCGGTCGTGCAGAAGAAGTTTTGAACCGCAACTCTCGCAGATTAACGCTGTCGGGGCGTTTTTCGGTTGAGTACAGTTGGGATTAAGGCAGTAGGTCATCTAGAGCCACCAATTGACCGATCTTTTTTACTAACACACCTTAACAATGCACTTTAAGAGATTCTCCTCAAGGGGGGGTATCTCCCAAAGTCTAAAGCCAGAGGCCTCAGACAATCAAAGCGCCTGTAACGCCTTTTTTGTTTGACGCTCCCCGCTCTAAAAAGACGGGGATTCTTCGTTCATTGAGTCTCCGTTAGCAAGCAGGATTTCTCCAACCAACCAAGAGGGAATCTCTCCCGAAGCGTTTAAAGTTTGCGTGC
>NZ_SFBV01000144.1:0-4258 GCF_007095585.1 Microcystis sp. M_OC_Ca_00000000_C217Col | reverse complement strand
CTAACCCGCACCTGTATGGTTATAAAGTTATCAAGGTACTACATTTACCAAGCGGCTAATCCTCTAAACGTCTTACTGTCTAGTTTCTAGCCAACGAATCGCACCACACCCTACACCCTCTTTCAAGTCGGTCGTCAGCAAGAATTGCCAGAATTACATTTCTTAAGACAGACGACAGAATTTATGTCCGACTGCTTAATGGTATAGTCAACCCCTAATCCCACTTTAAAAACCCACTGCCCACTCTCCTAAGAATTTAGTATAATATCCCCTCCTTAGTCCCTCAAGGTCATGAATCAGGCACAACTTATCCATGCCGCTAAACAGCAAGATGCAGCCGCAATTATCGCCCTACTTAACCAAAGTCTCTTAACCAGAAAAATAGAGGTTGTTGAAGCCACCTCGCAAGAAAATGTCCTGACTCTAAAAGTTCAATCCAAAAGGATACCCAATCAACACAAGTTATTACCTTTTTTGTCGGCAGAAATCAAAAGCTTGGGCATCGATGGATTAGAACAAGTGATCGTTTACGGTATGACCGAGGAATCCGATATCCCCGCTTGGCAAGAATCGATAATCCTGAGTCAAGATGATTTAATCGTCAATCGTGTCACCAAATTAAACTCTTTGCCGATAATAACCGCAGAAATCGCCGAAAATGACCGAGAAGATGCCCCAGAAGCTTTGGAAGACTCTGAAACAACTGAAGAAAAAGCCCTAGAAAAACGGGAGGAGTTCCCTGAAGCTGCTGAGAATATTGTGGCGACTGGTGAGCGATTTTCCCTATCTCATCAGAGACAGTCCTCTTTTCCCCTCAGTATAATTTTGTCTTACCTAGCGATTGGTTTTGGTGCCGGAATTATTATAGGTGCTTACTTCGGCTATCAAAAAGCAGTGAGTGAAATGTACACACACTCCGGAGCGATCGAACAAACCCGATAAATTTTCCTGTCCCCAACCTGATATGATCGAAATTGGCGATCTTACGATTAAGACCAATGCAAAATTTTCCTATCTCTAAACCCCAATGATTTAGGGCTTTTTTACTTGGGAATTTGTCGTTAAGGACAGCAGCAACAGTTTATTTTTTATCTTTAGCCCCGCCTATCTAACCGCTCATGTCTATTGAAGAAGCCTTGAAACTCCTAAAAGAATATGGATGTATTAAGCTAAAAATTGCCCAATCCCCTGAAGAAGAAGAAGCTCTAAGACAGGCAATTTTATTAGTTAACCAAGGTTCGGAATCAATTAATTTAGGTATCTGTGCCGATAACAATGAAGAGGGATTTAAAGCCCTAAAAAGTTATCTACAAGCCCTAGGATACCCCCTGCCTAATACTCTCCCAGAAGACCAGCCAGAACCGGGAGCGGTGTATATTAAATACAATACCCAAAGACAAGCTTCCTATCTCGATTCCTACACGGGAACCTATCGCGGTGTCCTGATTTCTTGTCAATCAGAAAATGATCAATTAGTCGGTACTTATGGTCACTTTCCCCTCGATTTATTCTCTTAAGAGGGATAGTTTTGGGGTTATTGACGCGATTAACAATCATCGGCACCCCCCTGATCAAGGGTGGATTAAGGGGGGATCGGCACCCCCCTTATTAAGGGGGGATTAAGGGGGGATCAAAGACCAAATCTATTGAATTCTTAACTTTTTACCTGAAAAAAATATGTATTTGTTAATTCCAGCAGCGGGAATGGGTAAACGGATGGGCAGCGATCGCAATAAGTTACTGCTCACCCTGCACGGAAAACCGCTCCTCGCTTGGACTTTGCTGGCTGCCATGCAATCCAGGGCAATTATCTGGATTGGCATCATGGCACAACCGGAAGACTTTGCGGAGATCCGAGCAATTGTCACCGCCATAAATGCCCTTAAACCCGTGCAAATCATCCAAGGAGGCGAAACCAGACAAAAATCGGTTTACAATGGCTTACAATCCCTACCAGAGGGGGCTGAGACGGTTTTAATTCACGATGGGGCGCGCTGTTTAGCCACCCCCGAATTATTCGATCGCTGTGCCGCCGCTTTGGCCACTTGTCAGGGTTTCATAGCGGCGATTCCGGTGAAAGATACGATTAAAATTGTCGATAGCAAGGGTTGGATTGAGGATACACCCGATCGCTCGCGGTTGTGGGCAGCTCAAACACCCCAGGGTTTTCAGGTAAAATTATTAAAAGAATGTCACGAACAGGGCCGAAAATTAGCTTGGGAAGTCACCGACGATGCCGCCTTATTAGAAAAATGTGGTTTTCCCGTCAAAATTGTCGTCGGTGAAGAAACCAACTTAAAAATTACTACTCCGGGGGATCTGGCAATTGCCGAATATATTTTAAGTCAACGTTTATAATTTTTCATCTACTTTAACGCCGTCCCGTTTAATAATACGAGCGGGAATACCCACCACCACACAATTAGCTGGAACATCCTTGACTACCACTGAATTTGCGCCCACGGTGACATTATCGCCGATGGTAATATTTCCCAAGACTTTAGCGCCGGCGGTAATCCTGACATTATTGCCAATTTTGGGGCGACCGCTTTTATCTTTATAGCCAATTGTTACCTGTTGATTAATCCAACAGTTATCGCCCAAATCCGCCATAACAATCGTACTAAAACCGTGTTGAATAAATAATCCTTTGCCAATCGAACAGGAAGAATCTAGAAATAAGTAGGAACTTTCTCGATAGAAAAACCTAAGAATATACATAAAAAAGCGGCTGAATGAACCACCTTGAAAAAGACGACAATAATATAAATTCCTAAATTCTTTTGCCTCCAGACACAGAGCTAATAATTGTAACCAATCTGCTCTTTTTTCCCGGCCTAATAACTCTACCCAACGCCGCACATCACCTAAGATAAGTTCTCGATTATTAGCTACCTGAAAAGCAATGATTAAGGGTGAGAGCAAAACAATACCCGCATAGAAAAATAATTTTCGGAAGAAACTTTTCATCGTTGGTCTAAAATAAGTGACAATAGACTTGCTTTTTGTTGCTATTAATTATAGTAGTATTGTAGCGAATAGTTCAACCTTCGCCCGTTTATTGGACTCCAACGATGTCAAATACCCTACAGTTCCTTCCCGAAGTATCCGTGATCGTGCCAATTTATAACGGGGAGAAAGATCTACCCCCTCTCATTGATTGTTTAGCCAAACAGACCTATCCCCGTCAATTAGTTGAATATATTTTAGTTGATAATAATAGTAGCGATCGCACAGCAGAATTATTAGGAAAGGCAGCAGAAGAACACCGGGGACTGAACCTGATCATTTTAAGCGAAAATCAGATACAAAGCTCCTACGCTGCTCGTAACAAAGGGATCAAAAGCGCTCGTTATCCTTTTTTGGTCTTCACCGATGCCGATTGTCGTCCCGCACCCCAATGGTTGACAGAATTGATCCAACCCTTTAAAGATACTAGGATCGGTCTGGTAGCGGGTGAAATTGCTGCCTTAACTGGTTCCACTTGGTTGGAAAAGTATGCGGAACGTCGTCACTTTATGTCACCAAAATTTCTTTTAGAACATTCTTTTTGTCCCTACGGTCAAACCGCTAACCTCGCTATTCGTCGAGAAGCTTTTCAAAAAGTTGGTTTATTTCGTCCTTATTTAACTACCGGTGGTGATGCCGATATCTGTTGGCGTATTCAACAACAAACCGACTGGCAATTAACCTACGCACCAGAGGCAATTATTTACCATCGTCATCGTTCCACCCTAGAAGACTTAAGAAGTCAATTAAAACGTTATGGGCGCTCGAATCGCTATCTTCACGAATTGTATGGTGTCGAATTGATGCGACCTTTAACCAATCAAGAGTTATTTTTTACTCTCAGTCGTTGGTTATTAAAAGAGCTACCAAAAAATAGCCTCAAGTTACTGTTTGGTAAAGCAGATTTAGTAGATTTATTGGCTACTCCCCTCGATTTAATTGGGTTTCAGTCCCGCAGCCAAGGACAAGCCACGGCTAAATTACCCGAAAAAGCTAAAGAAATCGAATGGCTTTAATTCAGTTATCAGTTATCAGTTATCAGTTATCAGTTATCAGTTATCAGTTATCAGATGTGAGTTTTCAGTTATCAGTTATCAGTTATCAGTTATCAGTTATCAGTTATCAGATGTGAGTTATCAGTTATCAGTTATCAGTTATCAGTTATCAGTTATCAGTTATCAGTTATCAGTTATCAGTTATCAGTTATCAGTTATCAGTTATCAGTTATCAGTTATCAGTTATCAGTTAT
>NZ_SFBV01000143.1:0-4818 GCF_007095585.1 Microcystis sp. M_OC_Ca_00000000_C217Col | reverse complement strand
CCCTCTTTGATTAGAAAAGATGATAAAAAAGCTGATTTCTCAACAGAAAAACTTATCTTAAATTCGGGCTGATTTTTGAGAGTTTTTGTTTTTTACTTTTTCAGCAAACCCTATCTAGATGTTAAAGAAAGTCCTATAGCGTTGTTTTTGGGTCTATTATTTTAAGTGCTTTTCCCATTAGAAATTTTTCAGACCCTATCACCGCAGGTTGTAGAAAAAAAGTCGGTATTCGATGAATACCACTCTATATTCGATGGAATCAGAAATTATTCGTCTGTTTCTACCTGTATTTTTTTACACACGGGACTTTTGCTCGATACTCCCCATCGTCACAGATAGACGAAATAAACGGAGCGAGTGTAATTTATCCAGATACAAAGGACAAGAAAGCGATGATTACTTTTGACGATCCAACCGCACTAGAGTTACCTCTTCTGGGACAAGATGATATTTACAACGACCTGAACATAGGCGAGACCGAGACAACCTTTTCGGAAACTCTCCGCATCCGCGACATTCAGGTAACTGGATTAGTATCGGACATGACAGGGACGCTGGTGAGCGATGTAGCTGGAATCTTTACGGCGATCACCAGTAATGGCTTTCACCTACAAGATCCCAATCCAGACGACGATCCGCGAACCTCGGAAGGCATCTTCGTCTTTAGGAACCGGCAGGACCTCATTGATGATATAAACGGACTGAATATCAACATTGGAGCGTCGGTTCAAGTCAGTGGACTGGTGCAGGAAAGACAACTGGATGTTATCAGCGAAGAAGGCGTTAGCGAACCCGCACTAGAGTTACTTCTTCTGGGACAAGATGATACTTACGATACTTACAACGACCAGAACATAACCTTTGACGACCAAGACACATACGATGATCCTTACGATATTTACAACGACCAGAACATAGCCGAGACAACCTTTTACGATCAGGACACAGCCGAGACAACCTTTTCGGAAATTCGCATCCGCGACATTCAAGGAACTGGATTACAATCGCCCCTAGAAGGGCGGGTGTTGCGCGATGGTGGATTTGTAGTCGGAATCGTCACGGGGTTCGCTACTAATGCTAATGGTTTTTACCTACAAGACCCCGATCCAGACAACGATCCGCGAACCTCGGAAGGTATCTTCGTCTTTACGGGATCGGAAAGATTCAAAGAACTTAATCTCACGGTCGGCGACTCGGTTCGAGTCAGTGGACAGGTGCAGGAAAATCGACCGAATGTTACTATAAACGGCGAAAGAGTACCCGACTTGACTGTTCTCAGTACCACACAAATTGCTGCCAATAGAGACACGAACACAATCGACGTGTTAAGTTCGGGCAATCCCTTACCCGCCCCCATTCTCATCGGATCGGGAGGTCGCGTACCCCCCAACCAAATCATCGCGGGAGCGAACTTTTCCCCTGACACCTTCGACATTACCTTAGATTTAAACACTGGGATCGGCTTCTATGAAAGCTTGGAAGGAATGCTGGTAACGGTACAGGATACCATGGCAGTCAGTCCAACGATTATCCGAAGTACTAGCTCGGATTCAATATGGACGGTGGCGAATCGAGGGGCCGACGCTACCGGCATCAACAGTCGCGGTGGTATTGGCATCGCTCCAGATGATTTCAACCCCGAACGGATTCAAATCAGCGCCATAGACCTGCCACAAGTTGATGTAGGCGATCTCTTAGGGAATCTGACGGGGGTAGTTGATTATGCGTTCGGTGACTACCGGGTCTTAGTAACCGAACCGGTTCAAGCTACTCCTGGCGGATTGCAGCGGGAAGTGACGAATCTAATAGGCACGGCAGATAAGCTAACGATCGCCAGTTATAACGTGGAAAATCTCAATCCCACTGAATCGAACCCAGGTGGCCTCGAGAGATTCGGCGTACTCGCCAATCAAATCGTCAATAACCTGAGAGCTCCCGATATTATCGGACTTCAGGAAATTCAAGACAACAACGGCCCGATCAACGACGGTACGGTAGCGGCGGATTTAACCTATCAAGCTTTAATCGACGCGATCACGGCCGCAGGCGGTCCTACCTACCAGTTCCTGAATATCGATCCCGTCGATGGTCGAGATGGGGGTGCGCCAGGTACTAATATTCGAGTTGGCTATCTCTATAACCCTGATCGTGTTAGCTTTGTAGAAGGTTCCCTCCGACGGATCACCGACCCCATCGCCACGCCCGATAATGATGGTGCTTTTACCAACAGTCGCAAGCCTCTAGTCGCCACCTTTACGTTTAACGGACAGGAAGTGACGGTAATTAACAATCACTTGACCTCCAGACGCGGTGGCAATGGTTTATTTGGCAATGTTCAACCCCCCAATATTGGCGGTGCGGATGTACGAGCCAATCAAGCTACGGTTATCAATAGCGAAGTCAACGCAATTTTGGCGGACGATCCCAATGCTAACGTGGTGGTTTTAGGGGATCTTAACGGCTTTGATTTTGAAGAGTTCCAGCAAATTCTCAGTGGTGGGGTGCTAACCAATCTTTCTCAAACCCTGGATGTCAGAGATCGCGCCACCTTCAACTTCCAAGGTAACTCCCAAGCCTTAGACCATATTTTGATAACCAATAATCTCGCCAGTAAGGCCGAGTACGATATCGTTCGTGTCAACGTTGATTTTCTCGATCAGCCCGCTGATCATGAACCCATCCTTGCAACTCTCAACTTGCCGCAACAATCCCAGAGTTTTACCCTACAAATTCTACAAGCCTCCGATCAAGAAGCGGGTATTCCGGCTTTTCAAGATATTCTGGGCTTCTCGGCGGTAATGAATGCCTTGGATAACAAGTACACCAATACGCTGAAATTAACTACGGGAGATGTTTACATTTCCAGTCCCTTCTTTAATGCCAGCCGCGATATTTATGATAACGCCACAACGGGTAATCCACAGGCCGATCAAGGGGGCATCGCCGACATCCTGATTAACAATGAATTAGGCTGGGATGTGGCCTCGGTGGGCAACCATGAATTTAGCGGTGGTGCTGGTTCTTTCCTCAACCTAGTTGCCCCGAATCCTAATTGGGTTAACGGACAGAATGGCGGTGTCGGTATCGGACCTGGAGGCTATCCTGGAGCGGCATTCCCCTATTTAGCCAATAACCTCGATTACAGTCGGGCTACCCTTCCCAACGGTTTAGCCGTGGTCGCTAACGGGGGAGCGCCTTTACCCAATACCCTAACCGGAAGCGTGGTTAAGGACTTTAACGGCGAAAAAGTGGGAATTATCGGCATTGTTACCCCCTATCTCAAATCGATCGCCGATACGGGAGCGATCGAGGTAACGACCCGAGATATCAACGGCAACGTGATTACCGGAACGACTTCCGTGGATGTGCAAGTGGACTCCATCATCCGCAACATCACCCCCGAAGTCCAAGCTTTAAGCAATACGGGTATCAATAAGATTATTTTGATGACTCACCTGCAAGAATCCCGCATCGAAATCGCTTTGGCCGAGGAAATGGCAGCCCTCGGGTTAGGAGTTGATCTGCTTTTTGGGGGTGGTTCTCACCAACAGATGTCTTCCAGTACCGGAGTTCCCCCCCTACGGGAAGATGAAACCCAACAAAATAACGGACAGTTATTGCAACCCTTTCCCCAAGTGTACGGGGGTGGAGATAATCGGGTTATTTACGTCAATTCAGCCGCAAATTATCGCTACTTGAATCAATTGGTCGTCACTTTTAATGATCGAGGTGTAATTACCACGATTGGAGATGATAGCGGTCCTTATGCCACTGATATTGCGGGAGTCGATCGCCTCTACGATGAATCGATTACTACTTTTGACCAAGTAAGAGCCAAAGCAGATCAAGATATAGTCGAAATTGTCGATGGGGTGCGAGGCTTCGTTGACATCCTAGACGGTACGATCTTCGGTCAAACCGATGTTTTTCTCAACGGGGTTCGGGGCGATGTGCGTACCCAAGAAACCAACTTGGGTAACTTGACCGCAGACGCTCAAGACTTCTACGCCGAAGCCTATTTGAATGAGCATAACCTACTTCCTGGCTTTAACCGGATCGATATTTCCTTCACCAATGGCGGCTCGATCCGCGATCAGATCGGACGGTTCGCGATCGGAGACTCGGGAATCATTCCCCTGCCCCCGCAAGCGAATCCCGATGTGGGCAAAGAGGAAGGGGATATCTCACAACTCGATATTTCCAATTCCCTACGCTTTGACGGCGATATCGTTGTCGGTACAGTGAACGCCACCGGATTCCTGCAACTGGCCGAACACATGATTTCTTCAGTGGAAACGGGGAACGGTCGTTTTGGTCAAATTGGTGGCTTTAACTTTAGTTATGACCCCAACGCTCCAACCAGTCAACGGATTCGCAGTCTTGCCTTAGCAGATGCAACGGGCAATAGTGTCCAAACCATTGTGAAAAATGGGGAATTAGTGGTTGCTTCTAACACCATTTTTAGTGTCGTTACCCAAGGTTTCCTGGCAAATGGCGGTGATAGTTATCCCACGGTGATCCAGAATATCCAACGCTTAACCGATTTTGACGAACCCGATTCTCTGGGGAACGCCAATCTCCGACCCGGACGGATACAGGATGCCTTTGCCGAGTATCTTTCGGCTTTTTACAACAATGACAACCGACAACAGCCCTTTAACCAAGCCGACACTCCCCAATCAGAAGATCAACGGATTCAAGGCGTTGCATAATAGAGATATGAATGGAGGAAATCAAAATGCAATGCCCTGAATGTAAATCTACCCATATCCGTAAAAATGGCATCAATAAACAAGGTAAACAAAATCATATTTGTGT
>NZ_SFBV01000142.1:0-4922 GCF_007095585.1 Microcystis sp. M_OC_Ca_00000000_C217Col | reverse complement strand
AAGGGTAGATCCCCCCGCCTATCGGCACCCCCCTTATTAAGGGTAGATCCCCCCGCCTATCGGCACCCCCCTTATTAAGGGTAGATCCCCCCGCCTATCGGCACCCCCCTTATTAAGGGGGGCAGGGGGGATCGAACCTAAAATCCATTTTTAATTTAATTATAACCAGCTACTTAAACTTAGCCTGAAGACAAAAACAAATCTAGTCTTAAGCTTGATCCTTTTTACTTTTCATTTAACCCAACTGTTCAAAGGGAACTGTCAGCGCCATAATGATCGATGGACTTCGATCGAGAACAGAAATTTTATGAGTTGCCAGCAAAAAAAGTCAATATGGGAAAATAAAGAGCTATTCAGTTGTAAAAGCAATATTTAAGCGAAAATTTATGAAAATCGCTATTTTATCCCAAGATGCTTCCCTTTATTCGACCAAGCGACTGAAAGAAGCGGGAGAAGCTCAAGGCCATGAGGTACGAGTGATCAATTATTTGCGCTGTTATATGAACATCACCTCCCATAAACCCACGGTTGTCTATAACGGTAAACCCTTGGAGAGTTTCGACGCGATTATCCCCCGTATTGCCGCCTCAAAAACCTTCTATGGAACCGCAGTCGTCCGACAATTCGAGGTGATGAATGTTTTTACTGCCAACGACTCGCAAGCAATTTCTCGGTCGCGGGATAAATTGCGTTGTCTGCAAATCCTCGCTCGGGAAGGGATAGGTTTACCGGTGACGGGAATTGCTCACGCAACTCAAGATATCGATGGTTTAATCGAAACCGTCGGCGGCACCCCTCTAGTGATTAAATTATTAGAGGGAACCCAAGGTATTGGCGTAGTTTTAGCGGAAACCGACCAAGCAGCCAAGTCAGTTATTGAAGCTTTTCGGCAATTAGAAGCTAATATTCTAGTACAAGAGTATATTAAAGAGGCCAGTGGGTCAGATCTGCGCTGTTTTGTCATCGATGGAAAAGTGGTAGCCTCGATGAAGCGACAGGGGGCCGAAGGGGATTTTCGTTCTAATCTTCACCGCGGTGGCAAAGCAGAAAAGATAAAATTAACCCCGGAGGAACGCAGTACGGCTATACGGGCCACTAAAGCCATGGGTTTAAGGGTTGCGGGTGTGGACTTATTACGGTCAAATCATGGGCCTGTGGTTATTGAGGTCAATTCCTCTCCGGGTTTGGAAGGAATAGAAGCGGCCACTGGTGTGGATGTGGCCAAAAAAATTATTGATTTTGTCGCTAAAAATGCCACCCTAGTCCTAAATCGCGATCGATATCAATATTAGCCATCAGCCTTGGCTCAGTTATCAGTTATCAGTTATCAGTTATCAGTGGGTAAGTTATCAGTGGGTAAGTTATCAGTCAATAGTATTAAGCGATAAGCTCGGAGCTGCCTTTTTACTGAAAAAGCTCCCCACACCCCACACCCCACACCCCACACCCTACACCCTACACCCTACACCCCACTTCCCCACACCCCACACCCTTTAAACAGGATTTAGTATCAGTTATCAGTCAGCAAATACACGGACGCTATCGGGAATAATCGATAGTTTTACCTTTGTACCGATTTCTAATTGGGTGTTAATCGTTGTTCTAGCGTGGATTTGACTGCCGGTAGCCGTTAGCAGACAATAACGGTATTCCCGCCCTAAAAATTGGCGATCGCAAATAACTAGCTCTCCCGTCTCATCCGGCTTAATTTTGACATCTTCCTCTCTCAGCATCAATTCCCCTTTGTCCAAATCTTGACCATCGGCAATTTCCCAGACTCCTATCTCGGTTTGCCATTGTTCCCCCTCCCGTCTAGCGGGGAGAAAGTTAGCTTGGGTGACAAACTCAGCCACGAATCGCGAGGCCGGATGACTATAAATTTCTTCGGGATTGTTAATTTGTTCTAATTTTCCTTGACAAAGGACCGCAATTGTGTCACTGATCACCATTGCTTCCTCCCGGTCGTGGGTGACAAAAATGGCCGAGATACCAGTCGCTTTCAGGATATGACGGATCTCGTGCCGTAACCGTTGCCGTACCTGGACATCGAGATTACTTAAAGGTTCATCTAAGAGGATTAAAGAGGGTTTTGGGGCTAAAGCGCGGGCGAGGGCGACTCTTTGCTGTTGTCCTCCCGATAGCTGATGGGGATAACGTTTTTCTAGTCCTTGCAGTCCGACTAAATCTAAAGTTTCCGCCACTCTAGCGTTAATAGCTCTGCTCGATAATTTCTCCCCAGAATTTTTTAACCCGAAGGCGATATTGTCAGCAATGGTTAAATGGGGAAAAAGAGCGTAATCCTGAAAAACCATGCCCGTATTGCGTTTTTCCGGAGGAATAAAGGTTTTTTCGTCGGCAACTATTCGCCCTCCCAATTCAATCACTCCTTGAGATGGTTTTTCAAATCCCGCAATCATCCGCAGTAGAGTGGTTTTACCGCAGCCCGACGGTCCCAATAATCCGAGAATTTCGCCCTCTGTTAAACTAAAACTGATATTATCGACAGCTAGAGTAGTAGAAGCGGGAAAACGCTTGTTAACCTCGGATAAACGCAGAATGACAGACTTTTTCATGGTGGGAAAGACAATCGCCCGGTCGGTGGCGGGGCCATTCACTTAAGAATTTTCCTAATTAGTTCACTATTATTGTTTATAACATCTCAAGGGACTAATTAGGAAACTTTCTCAAAAATTTCATGCTCACACCTGAAGATATTATTCTCGTTCCCCGGGGGGCCGAGCATAGCTCAATCCGCCGAGGATTAAGGAACATCGGCGATTTAGCCCCGCAAATTATCCCGATTAACCTTGGCGCTCCAGAATTCCTCGACAGTTCCTTAGTCTCTGGGCAATCTCTAGAATTTCTTAATAAGCTCACGGGAAAAATTGTGCTGATGGGATTAGCGGGCAGTCTCAGCGATCGCTATCGGGTCGGAGATGGGGTAATCTATCAAGGTTGTGGCGCGGAAACGGGGAATTATTGGCAGTGCGAACCGGAAATAACCGCAGAAATCGCCCAATTAACCGGATATAGTCTTGTTAAAGGTTTAACCAGCGATCGCCTGATTAGCCAGTCCGAGGAAAAACGACGTTTAGGACAAGGGGGCTATGAAGTGGTCGATATGGAAGGAGCAAGGATTTTAGCGGCTTTATCGGGGCAAAAAGTGGCAATTGTGCGCGTGATTAGCGACGAGGTGACGCAGGATTTACCCGATTTAGCCCCGGCAATTGATAATCAAGGTCAGCTGCGACCATTGCCCCTAGCTCGACAAATGTTAATCCGTCCCATCCCGGCCTTCCATTTGATTCAAGGTTCCCTAAAAGGTTTATCCGTACTAACTCAGGTGGTGCGAAAGTTGTGCGGCAGTAATTTTTAAAAGTTGCTTGCAGATTATTTTTTTTCTGTGCTACAATGGTTAAGCTAAAATCAAGCGGATGTGGTGGAACTGGTAGACACGCACGTTTGAGGGGCGTGTGGCTTACGCCTTGCGAGTTCGAGTCTCGCCATCCGCATAAACTTTTATCTGCCCTCCGACAAGAATTGCCCTTGTCACATTGAATGTCGGCAGGATAGTTAGTAAAAGTATAGTCAAATATAGACAGACGGAATTCCATTTCAGAAATTCCTTTCACTTTTACTTCGAGAGATTAATTCTCCTTGGGTGAACTACGCACCTCTCTATCCCATAGCGGTTAAACGCATTTGGGAATGCTTTTCGCAAAATGTTGTAGGAACCCATGACATCAGATTGAACCAGAATCCCCTTATCTGTGCGATATAATCCTCGCGAAATTCTTTTTCCTGAAAACACTGGCCTTTCAGTTGTTTCTCCATACACTGGTAGCGGCTCTAAATTTAAAAAATTAGCAACAGAGGTATAGGATTCTTCTTGAATAATCACAGAGATTCCCGCTAATCGACATTTATAAATAATCATGTCAATTAATCGAGCATGAGGGATGGTCACAAATTTTTGATTGTTGACTTTTCCTAAGTTCACTCCTTGTTTCCAACCGTCATTTTTCCCAATTACTAAAGTTGTTATCTCTTGGTCAACTAAGAGATTGACTAAATAACGACTAGCTCGGTGAAGATAATTATCTATCTTCTGATTACGGCAACGAGTTAAACGGCGAATCCTCTGGGAACTTTGACGATTGCCTTTTAACAGAGATTGTAACTTAGCCCGACGTTGGTTATAAAATTGATGGCTCTTCGGTTTGTGTTATGTTTAGCGATTTTTGTCAATTATTTTTGATCTAGAGCGAACTAATCAATTAAGTCTCTTGCCAGATAAGGATTTAGTCGATTTATGCCCCCTATCGAACCATAACAAGGCCATCAAATTATCTATGCCTAAATCTATCGCAGCTATCTTTTCATTAGGAGCTAAGAACTGTTCGGTTTTCTCATAAATTACCTCGATTACATAACAATCACATTTAGGAACTATTCTAACTTCTGCTATGCGCTCCGCTACTCTTGTCGGCAAGGCAATTGAAGTCCGGTGATAGTTTGACCAATCCGTACCGAAGACCTACTTTGCTTAGGGATTGAATCGTGTAAACTAAGAGATTTCGTCCTTTTTTTGGCTCCTTATAGCCAGGGATTTTGGGTTTTCCTAGAAATTTATCGGGGTGACTTTTAAACTCCGATGAAGCGGCAAAAAATGATGGCCAGTTCTTGTCTAATCCTCTTAAAACTTGTTGGGAAACTTTAGCGGGTAAAGCTTGATACTGTTCTGTCTTTGACCTCAGAGAGGCCATCTGATTATAGGTCAAATAACCATGACCATAAATGAAGTTTTGTCGGATTAAATAATTGGCTGAGTTGTAGAGATTTTTAGACTGCCAAGATAAATTATCTATCTCAGCCCAAAATCTATGTCCTTTCTTGATAATGTGTCTTTCGGCTACTAACAT
>NZ_SFBV01000141.1:0-15312 GCF_007095585.1 Microcystis sp. M_OC_Ca_00000000_C217Col | reverse complement strand
GCTCCTGTGCTGCTTCTTCTGGCAAGGGGATTAAATTGCCTTCCGAGTCATAAAATCTGGCCCAGATTGCCGTTTCTCGGTCAATAGTACCCTCCCAAGTTCCCAACCAATAGCCTAAGGTTTCGCACCATAACCAGCCGCGCTCGTTTCGTTCTAAAGAATGGTAACGTTGGTCGGCCCCTAAATGCCATCCTTGTAAAGAATTGCCATCAAAAGGATCGTAGATGAAATAATCCGGCGTGCGGAAGGTTCCCTCATAAATTGCCTTTTTTCGCACTTTATCAGTCTTAGCGGTACTAGGAGAGGTTAATTCCACGATAACATCAGGATAACGTCCCTCTTCTTCCCAAATTACCCAACCCTGTCGCTCTCTCGTACCATCGACATTGAGGACAGCAAAGAAATCTGGCCCGCGAAAATCGCGATTTTTCGCCTGTTCGCGGCTGAAATAAATAAACATATTGCCACCAGTGTAGAAGTCGTCTCGTTCGCCATAACCCTGCTGTAGGGAGCGAATCAGGACATTCATGGCAATGCGGTGTCGGTTGCTTTCCAAGGGTTCACCATCATCAAAAATTAAGTCTGTGGGGGGTGGGGGGGGTTCCCAGAAGTCCTCGAAATCTTCTTCTATCAGTGCCGGAGAGGTGGCAGTTTCGTCGCTTTTGGCAATCGTCATTTTTTCGGCCTCTCTAGGTGGGAGTATCCATATTTTTGCTGATTATTGATCCTAATATTACATCAGAATTTAGGAGTCAGTCCCGATGAAAAATTTTTCACCCCCACAGATGAAAGAGGTTTCCTTCCCTACACCCCACACCCCACACCCTCTTTCAAGTCAGGAGATAGATAGGAGTTGAGAAAATTATCTTCGCTTAACAATGATCAAAACTTTTCTTCTGGGTGCGTTACATTGGGCTAACACACCCGAATAATATTCTTAAGCTAACTAAAAAACTTGGCTTTATCTTTAACTAATTTTGTCCCGATTCCGGCGGCAATGACTTCGGAGAGAATGCTAATTAAACGATAGATAGCAACGGTGACAAGTACGTTAGCGGCGGGAAATTTTTCTGTGTCTAAAAGTGCGATCACTGTGGCTTCAAAAACTCCTAATCCCCCCGGCGCTCCGGGGACAACTAAACCCAATAACCAGGCAAAACTAAAGGTTCCTAAGAGGGGTAAAATCTGAGCGGGTGTGATCATTTTTAACACCATCCAAGCTAAAATAAAACCCGCACCGCGCCACAATAAAAATCCAGTTTCACCCAAGAGAGGGACGAGAGGATATTTAGTTAGATAAACAGGTTCTTGAGCAATCTTTTTCTTTTGGCTAAGGATTTTGAGAGGATAATTTAAAAATTTGGGATGAATGCCGATTAAAATTAATCCTAAAACTAATATCTGTATCCCTAGACTTGAGCTAGATTTCATCCAACCTAAACCACTACCAATAACTGCTATGGCTAAGGCTGCACACACCAGTAATAAAAGTTCTAATAAAACGCTTAAACTAGCGGTTCCCCAATCACTTCCTGCTTTATTAATTGCCACAATGCGAGCATAAAAGTGTCCGATATTACCGGGTAGGTATTTTCCTAAATTGGTAATCATATAGATCCCAATTCCTGTGGAGGTTTTAATCGGTTGTTGATAGCTTTTGAGTATCCATGTCCACACCCATCCTGCCCAAATTTGAGCGATAACTGTGGTTACAAGTGCCAAGAAAAGAAATAACCAGCCATGATTTTCAATTCTAACTGAGGTGACGTTATCCCAGTTATTTTTAAGGTTACTGAGAACAAAAAATAAGGTTCCCCCAATAATCAGCCAACGTAGAAACTTTTTCAGCATTTCGTTTTTTCCTTTATTCATTTTCCGGAGGGAACCAATCGAGATCAAGGAGATTTTCTAAACTGTAGGGACATTCCCCAGGAAAACTAACTTGATTATCGGTTTTTTCTCTAACATAATTTAAGGCTTTCTGGTAAATACGAGGTAATTCTTGAGTGAGATAATTACGGAGATTATTAGTTAAATAAGTATCGATCTGGTTTTTGAAATTGACAATTTCTGAGCGCCAATGACTACGATTATATTTTCTCTTGACTGTCCAAAATTGTAATAATAAACAATGTCTGATAATTTGCTGTAAAAAACTAGCAACACGAAACTTCTTCTCGTTTCCCAAGTCTTCTAACTCCTCGATTAAGTTTTCTAAGTCTAAAGCTTCATATTTTTTATTCTTCAAGAGTTCAATGGTTTCTTCTAACCAGAGAGAATCGTCAATCTCGTAGAGAGTTTTTAAGTCGGGAATAACAGTCATTATCGTCTCCTTTATTCGTAAGGTGGTAGCCAATTAGGATCGAGAAGTTCTTCTAAACTGTAGGGACAAGTATTAGGGAAAGTAACTTGATTTGTTGTCTTTTTTCTCACATAACGGATTGCCTTATAATAAATATTATCAAATTCTTGTTCTAAATATTTCCGTAAACTTGCCGTTAGGTAGGTATTTAATTGATCTTGAAAATTTACCAGTTCTGATTCCCAATGACTTTGATTATATTCTCTTTCCCCTGTCCAAAATTGCAGTAACAAAGCATGACGAATAATTTGCTGCAAAAAACTAGCAACCCGAAACTTTTTTTCGTTACCCAAATCTTCTAACTCCTCGATTAAATTATCTAAATCTAAAGCGTCAAATCTCTTCGCTTTTAAGAGTTCGATAGTTTCTTCCAACCAGAGGGAATCATCAATCTCGTAGAGAGTTTTTAAGTCGGGAATAACAGTCATTATCATCTCCTTTATTCGTATGGTGGTAGCCAATTGGGATCGAGAAGTTCTTCTAAACTGTAGGGACAAGTATCAGGTAAAATAACTTTATTCTTTGTCTTTTTCCGCACAAAGAAAACTGCATCTTCATAAATGTTAGTTAATTCATTTTGTAAATAATTACGGAGATTGGTGGTTAAGCCTCTTTTTAGCTGAATTTGAAAGTTGACTATTTCTAACTCCCAGTGATCCTGATTATATTCTCGTTCACCTGTCCACAATTGTAATAATAAACAATGTCTAATAATTTGCTCTAATAAACTGGCAACACGAAACTTTTTTTCGTTTCCCAAATCTTCTAACTCCTCGATTAAATTGTCTAAATCTAAAGCGTCAAAATTTTTAGCCTTGAGCAGTTCTATAGTTTCTGCTAACCAGAGAGAATCATCAATTTCGTAGAGAGTTTTTAAGTCGGGAATAACAGTCATTATCGTCTCCTTTATTCGTAAGGTGGTAGCCAATTAGGATCGAGAAGTTCTTCTAAACTGTAGGGACAAGTATCGGGAAAGTTGACTTTATTATCGGTTTTTTGACGAACATATCGCACGGACTCAAAGTAAATTTGCTCAAATTCCTGTTCTAGATATTTACGAAGATTTGTGGTTAAATAACGTTTTAGTTGATCTTTAAAACTAACTATCTCTGCTTGCCAATGAGCCTGATTATAATCTCTCTCGCTTATCCAAAATTGTAATAATAAACAATGTCTAATAATTTGCTGTAAAAAACTAGCAACACGAAACCTTTTTTCGTTCCCCAAGTCTTCTAACTCCTCGAGCAAGTTTTCTAAGTCTAGCGCTTCAAAATTTTTAGCCTTGAGCAGTTCGATAGTTTCTTCTAACCAGAGAGAATCATCAATTTCGTAGAGAGTTTTTAAGTCTAGAATAACAGTCATTTTTTATTTCCCCTAGAATTGGCAATAGTGACCAGTTAAACCGATCACTAAAGCTTTTTTCCTGTTTATATACTAGATAATTTTAGCGGAGCGCAGACCGAAAAAGAGACCGAGGGCAATTCCGGTAAAAACGATCAGATAACCCGCTAAAGCAGCAACAGCTAACACAGACATGGTGAAAATCTCCCAAGTAATTTAATCTTTTTTAGCATTGTACCGTTATTCTTGCCCTTCCCCTTCCTCGTCTTCTATATCTTCCCCAAAGCGCTGCTGGGGGGGGATTGCGGCGACAATTGCCTCGATTACCTTGCCGACTGGAACAATTTCTAAGCCCACATCTTCGGGATAAACTTGACCTCTAGGGACAATCGCCCGTTTAAAGCCCAATTTAGCCGCTTCTTTTAATCTTAGTTCCATTTGCGACACTAAGCGCACTTGTCCGCCTAATCCCACTTCCCCGATTAAGACTGTGCGCGGATCCACGACTCGATCGCGAAAACTAGCGACAACAGCGATCGCAACTCCCAGATCCGCCGCCGGTTCTTCCACTCCCAACCCTCCTGCGGAGGCAACATAGGCATCTAATTTCGATAAAGGAATGCCGACGCGCTTTTCTAAAACGGCGAGAATTTGCTGTAATCGGTTGTATTCTATGCCAGTAGTCGATCTTCGCGGGGAAGCATAGCTGGTAGGGCTAACTAATGCCTGTAACTCCACCACAATCGGGCGTGTACCTTCACAGGCTACCACCGTCGCCGTACCTGGGGAAAATTCGTCGCGATTGCCTAAAAATAATTCTGAGGGGTTTTCCACTTCCACCAAACCGTGGTCCACCATCTCGAAAATACCGATCTCATGGGTTGCCCCAAAACGGTTTTTCACGGATCTTAAGAGACGATGGGAGGCATAGCGATCGCCTTCAAAATATAACACCGTATCGACCAAATGTTCCAAAACTCGCGGACCTGCGATCGCCCCTTCTTTAGTCACATGACCGACAATTAATAAAGTAATATTCTCCCGTTTTGCTACCTGCATCAAGGCGGAGGTACATTCGCGAACTTGGGCGACGGATCCCGGTGCGGAAGTTAACGCGCCAAAATAAAGAGTTTGAATACTGTCAATTACCGCCACCTGTGGGCGTAGAGATTCTAATTCCCGCAAAATTTCCTCTAAATCGGTTTCTGGCAAAACGTAGAGATGATTATCGAGTTCTGCGGTTGATTCAGAGGCTTTGTTCTCCTTGCCATTGCCGTTATTTTCCGACTCCACGGGAACCACTCCCACCCCCAAACGGGCAGCCCGCAGTTTAATCTGTTGTCCCGATTCTTCGGCGGAAACGTAGAGGATGCGCGGTAATCTTTGGGCGAGTTGGTTGGTAACTTGCAGTAAAAGCGTCGATTTGCCGATACCCGGATCGCCGCCGATTAGTACAAGAGAACCGGGAACAATGCCACCACCGAGAACGCGATCGAATTCCCCGTAACCAGAGGGAAAACGTTCCTGTTCATACTGGGTAATTTCCGAGAAGCGCACCGAGATGCGCGGTTGCGGGTTGCGTTGTCCTTTGCCGTTATTTGGGCGACTATTTTGCCATCCTGGGCGATTTCCCGCCGGATTATTGCCACCAGCCATCACTTGTTCTTCTAGCGTCCCGTAGGTGTCACAACTGGGGCATTTTCCCAACCATTGGGGAGATTCCGCCCCACAAGCGCTACAGATATATATTGTTCGCGATTTCGCCATGTTTTTTAAGAAAAGTTGAAGAAAAGCGGTTTGAGGATCAATTCTCTTGTCAAATTTAATTAAGTATGATAGGGGGGAAGGAAGACCCTAAAGTTATTGATAATTGTCATAAAAGAAATAAAATAGGAAATTTAGGCTTAATGATAACGGCCAAAGGATATTCTATAAACAGGAACGCTCGTTATTTAACTTTAAAATTCATCACACTATTTAACTAAGGAGTGTTAATTCAGTTGGAGAACCAAAAGGAAAAAATTCTCGTTGTTGATGATGAAGCCAGCATCCGTCGTATCTTAGAGACTCGTTTGTCGATGATTGGTTATGAAGTCGTCACCGCCGCCGACGGAGAGGAAGCTTTAGAAACCTTCCGCACCGCCGAACCCGATTTAGTGGTTTTGGATGTGATGATGCCGAAATTAGACGGTTACGGTGTCTGTCAGGAACTCCGCAAAGAATCGGATATTCCTATCATTATGTTAACCGCTTTGGGCGATGTGGCCGATCGAATTACCGGGCTAGAATTGGGCGCGGATGACTATGTAGTTAAACCTTTTTCTCCCAAAGAACTCGAGGCGCGGATTCGTTCGGTGTTGCGTCGGGTAGAGAAAAATGGCGCTCCGGGGATTCCTAGTTCCGGTGTGATTCATATTGGTTCCATTAAAATCGATACCAATAAACGCCAAGTTTATAAGGGGGATGAACGCATCCGTCTGACTGGTATGGAATTTAGTTTACTGGAATTATTGGTCAGTCGATCGGGAGAAGCTTTTTCCCGCTCGGAAATCCTTCAGGAAGTTTGGGGTTATACCCCCGAACGTCATGTGGATACGCGGGTGGTAGATGTGCATATTTCCCGTTTACGAGCCAAATTAGAGGATGATCCCAGCAATCCTGAGTTAATTCTCACCGCTAGAGGTACAGGCTATCTTTTCCAGCGGATTTTAGAACTAGACGAGGAATAGTTCTCAGCTATGGCACCAGCTGATCCCAATCGTATTTTAAGACTGTTACCCCTGTTCGCCGGCATCGTCGGGGGTACGGTATTAATGTTTAATCGTTTTGCCACTGCCGATTTAACCCCATCGCAAGCGCGTTCGGATGTGATGGGAGTGATTTTGAGTGGGGTTTTAATTTTGGTGGGTTTAATCTGGCAAAGAGTTCAACCCCGCTTACCGGATGCTGTGGAATTAATCGGGCGCGAAGGTCTGGAATTTGCCCCAGATTTGCCAGAACAGGTTAAAATTGAGCTTGCTTGGGCTTCCCATTTACTTTTAACTAACACCGTGACAAAATCTCTGATCGTTTATTATCAGGGAAAAGTTTTATTACGTCGCGGTATCTTAAGCCAGAATTCTGAAGTTAAAGTTAGTAATATTATCAAAAGAGTTTTAGAAACCGGTAAAGCCGTTTATTTAGTTAATTTAAATTTATATCCCGCTAAAATCGAGTTTGACTATTTGCCAGAAAACACCCAAGGCTTAATCTGTCAACCCATCGGTAAGGAAGGGGTGTTAATTTTGGCCGCCAATGCGCCGCGCAGTTATACTAAACAAGATGAAATTTGGATCGAGGGAATTGCTGATAAATTAGCCGACACTTTCAGTCAGTTTTAGACGATTTCAGTAAGATTTAAGAATTTGGTTAAGATGAGAGTAAACAGTTAGCGATCGACCTGTAGCTACAGCAGTTATCTCAATGGTGAGATAGCTATACTTTGCCGGCGGCGATCGAAGCTTTTAAAAATCGTTAACTGATGCCAAGCTGAATATTTTCTGGAATTTTATTCCTCTCCGGAGACTTCCAATGACTCTGCCAGTGAATTATCTTCAATTTCTATCTCATCAATTGTATCATCAGTTAAGCCCAACTCTTTCTTGGCGAACACACGCCTTGCACGACGATCAAGAATTTTGATAATATTGGTTCTATCTTGTTTAATTGCATCAATGTCTTCTTTTTGTATCAACACCATATAGTATCTCGATACTTCCATCATTCGATAAGCATACTGAAAAGCGTCTCTAGTAAATTCACCAGTAGTCACAATCATAACTACGTCAGACCCTGTTACGAAGGTCATACCAACTTCTTTGGCTAATACTTCTACATCTACTCGCTTTGTATTTTTACACTGAATTTGCCAACGATGATAAACAAAGCGGTCTGATGCTGCCAGAACATCTACTTCACCCTGTCCAGTTTCATAGTCTCTTTTCCGCCATTTTGTGAATCTAAGACTGGTTAGACGAATCATCCAAATCGCCAGCAGTTCAAGAGCTTTACCTTTAATATGTTTGTCGGGATTATCTAGGTCATTAACAACATCTTCAAAACTTCGATTTAGCTCGGTTTGGGAGATTTCTGTAATATCGGATATAGATTGTAATAATCTAGATAACAGTTCCATCTGTGATTTCTCGGTAAGCTTGACAAGATTAGGTTTCGCTCCTCGTCCACCAGTCGTTTTCTCAGTTGCAATTAAGCCGACTTTTACTAAAGGTTGAATAATATCCTGAACAAAAGATTTCGAGGGGAATCGTATTTTATAAACACTGGTGGCGTATCTGGTAATTTTATTCCACTCGGTTAGCTCAGTAATCGCCATCTGAAGCATAGCCAGTAAAAAATATTTTTGTTCGGAACTAAGAGTATAAAGCTCGTCAATATAGTCTTGATCGAGTTCCAATAGATCATAGACTCGATCCCAGTTAATCTCATAACTTTTCTCCAGGACTTTAGCTTCTTGTAACCATTGTCTCATGGTACTAACATAAGTACAATTGGTCGAGAGTGAATACCCCATTTCTTGAAGTTCGTAAGCGATGATTTCTAGCTGGGGTTTATCTCCCCTGCTATTAATTGCTTCTATCGCTTTTATTAGGGACATTCCAGTTAGGTTAACAAGAATATGGCGAGCAAAAATTGAGAAAACTGTCTCAGTATCTTGTTGATTGTCTAATATTTCATTAGCGATATCCGTGAGTCGATACTGCCAATCATCACCATCAATTGATTCAACCAACTTATAAGCACGAAGGGAAAGAAATGTATTCATGGCAAGTTTGCCACGATTCTCTCCTTTCTGTAGATCGTTTTGGCTGGAATGGCCAGCATAATAACGTTTAGCAATCTCATCCTGAAGCACCCGACGATCAGGAAGACAATCAGAACAAAGTTGTACTAATTCAGATACTTGAAATTGCTTAGGAGAAAACTGGTCGCCGTAGGTAAATCTGATGATTTTTTTGTCTGTCATACTATCATCGCTTGCAGGAAACAAATCTAACTGAACAAAAGGTTTTTGAGGAGCCATGGTCAAGCTTTTGTCAGAACAATCCTTAGCCAGTTCTAAGGCTCGTGCTTTCAGAGTTTTTCTATCCTTTATAGGAGCCACGACCAAAGGAGCATCTTGTTCAAATCGAAACTGCGACGCTATCATATAATCTTCATTTAATTCAAACGCTAACCAACGACGCTCAAGGGTTTCAGCGACTCGTCCTGTCATGTTTGAACCAGCAAAAGGATCGAGAACTAAATCACCAGGCTCAGTACAGAGACTAATAACAAATTCGGGTAAAGCTTGCGGAAATCTAGCAGGATGGGGTTTCACCCCTTCTTCCTTACATCTTCTTTGATAGTAATCATTAGATGCCGTGTTAGAAGCAGATATAACATTTACTGGCTGCCCTAAATCATTCTCTAAAATCCAGTTGAACTCTCCCAGGACTGGACTACCTATAGACGCGCCTCTTTCCTGAATAGAATCAGTAATAATATTTGGGGGAATAGCTCCTCCTCGGTCATTCTGAAATTTAGTAGAAATATCATGTCCTGACGGACGCAGTTTTGCCTCATAGCCATTTTTAATCAGGTTTTTCATTGCCTCGCTATAAGGCCGTAAAACTCTCTTGTTGTTTGCTTTCGGGTGCGGCTCCTTCGATAACCACCAAACGGTATTGACAGCATCCTTGACGCGTTCCCTCCTGACTGTCACCCATTCTGCGGGGGTAGGAAGTTTGGCTGGATTATACCAAAAAAGTTCTTGGGCGAGAAAAAAACCTAGTCCACCTGCTAATCTCGGTTTACAAAGTTCTATAACTAACTCGAAATGATACAGAGAACGTACGGGAAAACCTTTAAGCCAACTACCACCAATATCTATAACTAGGGAGCCTTTGGGCTTGAGAATACGATAAAATTCACCAGCAAATATTTTAAACCATTCAACATAATCATCAGCGTCCACATTGCCATATTCTTTTTTTCTTACTAAGGCAAAAGGTGGGGAAGTACAAATCAAATCGACACTCTCATCCGGCAACTTCCCCATCAGTGTCAGGCTATTACCCAAATAAGCGGAACCGAGCCGAGTCTCATAATAGGGATTTCGGCTGATTTTGATTAAACCATCGTACTCAGTAACAATTGGCACTACTTTATTTTCTAGCTATTTTTCCTAACTTCTAACCCTGATTATCGGTCAGGGGTCGATGTTTTTCGATCAAATCGATCGCCTGGGTGACACTTTCGGGGAAAATTACCACTAAACCACCCTCAGAAACCGTGCTTAAAGCCTTCTCTAAAGCTTCCGTTTCATCGAGAATAACTTCTGGCCGCAAACTGGGATTTTCTTGGCTAATTCCCCGGAGAATTAAATCGGCCACTTCCCCCCGGCGGCGACCGCGAGTATCGTTATCTTCCTTAACAATAATTCGATCGAACATTTGGGCCGATAATTTCCCTAGTAAAATTAAATCATCATCACGTCGATCGCCCGGTCCCCCAACCACGCCGACTTTTTCCCCGGACCAATTGCCGACAAAACCGCCGACGGCTTCGTATCCGGCGGGATTATGGGCATAATCGATTAAAGCGTGATGGTGTCCCAAGTCAAACAGGTTCATCCTGCCGGGGGTCTGGGCCACGGAAGGTTTAAAAGTCCGCACCCCTTGGCGAATTAACTCGATATCGATACCCTGCACAAAAGTGGCTAAACAGGCGGCCAAGGCGTTAGCAATCATAAAAGGAGCCATTCCCTGCATAGTCACGGGAATATTGACTGCTTCCTCGATTCTCAGCGTCCATTCTCCCTCTAGAATCGACAGATAGCCATTCTCATAAATGGCGGCCATGCCACCGCGACGGATATGGTCGTGAATAATCGGGTTATCGGGACTCATGGAAAAATAAGCGACTCTTCCCTTGACTTTTTCGGCCATACTAACGGTCAAGGGGTCATCGGCATTTAAAACCGCGTAACCCTCGGCGCTAACCACCTCGGCCACAACGCTTTTTACCTTCGCCATTTGTTCGATGGTGTCGATATCACCGATACCCAAATGGTCGGCGGCCACATTTAACACCACCCCCACATCGCACTGATTAAAGGCTAAACCCGATCGCAGGATACCACCCCGGGCCGTTTCCAACACAGCAATCTCTACTGTGGGATCCTTCAAAATCATACTGGCACTGTAGGGACCGGTGTTATCGCCCTTTTCTACCAGATAATCATCGATATATACGCCGTCCGTCGTGGTAAATCCGACTACTTTCCCCGTTTGCCGGCAAATATGAGAGATTAAGCGGCTAGTGGTGGTTTTGCCGTTAGTTCCCGTAATTGCCAGAATTGGCACGCGACTGGGAGTCCCGGGGGGGAATAACATATCGATAACTGGAGCGGCGATATTGCGGGGTAAACCGCGACTGGGGGCGACGTGCATCCGAAAACCGGGGGCGGCGTTGACTTCTACGATTACCCCGTCCACTTCTTTCAGGGGTTTGCGGATATCCTCTGTGACCACATCGATCCCGGCAATGTCCAAACCGATTAATTTTGCCACTCTTTGGGCGATCCAGACGTTTTCGGGGTGAATTTCGTCGGTACGATCCACGGCGATGCCGCCGGTGCTTAAATTAGCCGTGGCCCGCAGATAGGCGATCTCTCCCTGGGCTAAAATGCTGGTTAATTCATAGCCCTGTTTCTCTAGCACATTAAGGGCGGTTTTGTCAATAGTTATTTTAGTTAAAACGTTGGCATGACCGTCACCCCGGTTGGGATCTTGATTAGTAATTTCGATTAATTCTTCTATAGTTGAGCGCCCATCACCGACGACGTGAGCGGGAATCCGTTCGGCCACGGCGGCGACTTTGCCGTTTATGACTAAAATTCGGTGATCACTGCCTTTATAGTACCTTTCTACGATCACGCTGCGGGTTTTCGAGGCGGCACTGGCTAGATCATAGGCTTCCTCTGCTTCCTGTTGAGTTTTAACATCGATGCTGATGCCCCGGCCGTGGTTGCCATCGAGGGGTTTAATCACGATGGGAAATCCTCCCACTTCCTCGATTGCCGCTGACAACTCATCCAAGTATTGAATCACCGTACCCCGGGGGACGGGAATCCCACCATCCTTGAGGATAGTTTTCGTGCCTTCCTTGTCACAGGCCAACTCAACGGCTAAAATCCCCGAAAAACTGCTTAAAGTGGCTTGAATGCGCTTTTGGTGAACACCATAGCCCAATTGCACCATGGCACGAGCGCTCAGGAGTAACCAGGGAATATTTCTAGCTTGTGCTTCTTTGACGATAGTTTCGGTACTCGGACCGAGGGAGGCATTATTGCATAAATCGCGTAAATCGGCTAAATCCTGGGCCAATTCTTCCTTAGGATAGGTTCCCGTATCGACAATCGATTGACACAAACGCACGGCAGCCCGACCCGCATAACGTCCCGCTTGCTCGTCAACGTACTCAAACACCACGTTATAGACTCCGGGGGTGGAGGTGCTTCTAGTGCGACCAAACCCGACGGGAGTTCCCGCCAATTCCTGCAATTCTAGGGCGATATGTTCGATAATATGGCCCATATAAGTGCCAGTGCGGACTCGTTCAAAGAAACCGCCGCGATAACCGGGGGAGCAGTAATGTTCGACTAAACTGGGGAGAACGTCGATTAATCCCTCGTAAAAGCCGGGGATTTCATTCGATGGCTTCTCTGCGAGATCTTCGAGATCCAGACGCATAACAATGAGCTTGTCGCGACGAATACTCCAGTAGTTGGGACCGCGCAGGGTTTGGGTTCTGAGAATTTTCATGATGTAGCTGGTGTTCGCTGTTGAGAAGCACAAAGAAGCCGTTCTTTATTGTCTGGTTTTCCGAGATGGGTAAACTGTTCATCGTGAACAGTTTTTCAGGAGTTTTTTTACGCCAATTTAGGGATCACTTGCTGTTTTTTGAGATGATAGCCATCACCGTAGGCAAGAATATGTACCCGCAGGTTATGCAGACTCAGGGGTTCGTTTGCGGTGACGTGATGGTGGTTGGTGTGGGACATTTCCCTAGCATCAATTACCGTCACTGTACCGCAGCCGATTACTGTCATCATGCCATCCCGTTCAAACATAGCGCAGGTATCCTCATCGATGCCAATTCCTAAACGTTCGGGATAACCAGAGATAGCGCTCATTAACCGGGCCATGCGATTGCGATTGTGGAAGTGTTGATCGACAATAACTTCAGGAATGAGACCTAATCCCATGGCCATGTCCACTAGGGCCCGATTGGGTGCTTCCCCGCTGCTGCCCCCAGCAATCATGTGATGACCCATAACGGCGGCCCCGGCGCTAGTTCCGGCCAGGGTTAGTTCTCCCTGTTGCACTCTTTGTCTGATTCTTTCCATCAGGGGAGTATCGGAGAGCAAACCGCATAAACGCAGCTGGTCGCCTCCGGTCATAAATACACCTGTACACTCTTCGATGTAGGCTTGGAATTGGGCATCTTCTCCCTGCACACGATCGCGAATATCGATAACTTTGACGTATTTTGCCCCCATTTCCTCGAAAATCTTCTGATAGCGATCGCCGATTAAAACTGGTTCTCTGGAAGCGGAGGGAACAATAGCGATCACTGCTTCGCTACCCCCAGCGCGATTCCAAAAGGTATGCAGTATCTCTTTACCGTGGACTTTATCCTCGGCACCTCCAATGACTAAAATCGCCGTTTTGAGAGATACGGGGGTAGGATTTTGGTGGTGTTGGGTTTCTAGCTCGATGATCATGTCACTGAACGAATAGACATTTTTAGGGATGGAAGGTTTTTCGGGAAGATGTACAGGTATCTTGATGTTATTTTCCCTGAGCGGTTGACGGAAAAAAATGCGGTTTAGGAATATTTTTCGGGACATCAAGCAATAGTAGAGGCGATTTTAGCAATTTTCTTCGATCCACTGGCAATGACGGACTGTTAGTTAACTTTTAGTCTAGGCTAGACTTCGATCACTCAAGCTAGAGCCAGAAAAAACCCTAGACAGTACAGCATAGTCTATCATGTTATCGAGATAGACTGGCGCAAAATTAGCAAGATTTTAACCGATCGAACCGTGACAAAATGATACATTAAACACTATCCCAGTCTAGGCCTTAATTTTCCCCGTGCAGTTTGACATTATTACTCTCTTTCCCGATTTTTTTACTTCACCGCTGCAGTCGGGGTTGTTGGCAAAAGCTCTCGAACGCGACATCGCTAGGGTAAATTTGGTCAATCTTCGGGATTTTGCCCATGATAAACACCGTCGTGTCGATGATGAACCCTACGGTGGTGGTGTAGGAATGTTATTAAAACCAGAGCCAATTTTTGAGGCGATCGAGTCTTTAGCAATTTTACCACCCCGGGAGATCGTGCTGATGACTCCCCAGGGGGAACCTCTCAATCAAGCTTTACTGAAAACCTGGGCCAGTAGTTATCAGCAGTTAATTCTCATCTGTGGGCATTATGAAGGAGTAGATGAGCGGGTTTGTGAGCATTTGGTGACTAGAGAGGTATCTTTAGGGGATTTTGTCCTAACTTGTGGGGAAATCCCGGCTTTAGCCATTATTAACGGGGTGACGCGGTTGTTACCCGGGACGGTAGGTAAAGCAGAATCGTTGAAATTGGAGAGTTTTGAGGCAGGTTTATTGGATTATCCCCAATATACCCGGCCGCCGGTCTTTCGCGGTTGGCAAGTGCCGCCGGTTTTGCGATCGGGTAATCATCAGGATATCGCCGATTGGCGCTATCAACAACAACTGGAGCGCACGAAGGAACGTCGTCCGGATATCTGGCAAAAATGGCTAGAGGAACAGGATTAATCGCCAAAAATGCTCCCGTGGGGTGTGGGGTGTGGGGTGTGGGTACTTAAAAATCAAAATCACCGGTAAAGGAACGACGGATGGGATAGGAAACAGATTTATATTCTGTAAAATGGGAAGTATTGGTCAGTTTTTCTTCTAATCGTAATAATACCTCTTGATTATTGATATTATTCCCTTGACTGGTTAGGATAAATCTTACTGGAAATTCTCGCTCTCTTGGATTTTCCGATGGGGAATCAAAAGTCAGTTCGTGGAGATCAGAAATTAACTCTCCTATGGGGGTATAGATGCCAGCTTTTAGCCTACGAGGTTGAACTTTATCGGTGACGGGTTTTTGTTGATAAAAAGTAACAGCTAGTTGCCCTGATGTAATGGTTGAGGTAGAGTTACGAATAATTTCCACTTCCACGGTAGAAAGATCCCCTCGTCTTTTTTTATTAACTTTAACAATGGGAATAATAATTTCCTGTAAACTTGCGCCACCATGAACAAAACGACTTCCCGATCCTTGGATTCGTAAACGACTAATAGATTTGGGAATTTGGATTTCTAGTTCTCCCGTTAAACCGATCTGTTGTGCTTTAAATTTTTTGGTGGTGATTCGGTAGTAGTGATGGCGGCTTAATCCTTTGCTTTGCTGTGCATTGTAGTCATGGATAAAATACCAAACAGCCCCAACGTGATTCTCCATTTTTTTAGAGAAAGATAGAC
>NZ_SFBV01000140.1:0-10366 GCF_007095585.1 Microcystis sp. M_OC_Ca_00000000_C217Col | reverse complement strand
GCTATTTATGAATGTCTGAATGATGCCCATCTGAAACATAAAAAAGAACTGGATTCCTTGCTGACTCTACGATTTCAGAAGTTTAATAAATCTCAGATTATGAACGTCTAAAGTATAGCTACCCTTTGAGAGCCGATCTTGACTTTCCAGGCGAATTATACCATCAAAAGTTAAATTTTTTCAGCAGCAAGGGGCTGATCTTGCCTATATCCGCTCAAAATCGCTCCCTAATCCCTATAAATCTTCTTCTACCAAAGCCTCAACCCGTCCTGTTTTAACCGCATCCACCAAAGCGGCGTGATCTCGTTCTGTCTGATCGGCATAAGCGATCGCAAATTCGCCCATCGCTAGATCGAACTGATCTCCTTTCCCCAAATAACCGCTAATGGTGGCCGCATCTCCAGATTTAGCGTGGGCGCGGGCCAAGGTCCAGCCACAGAACTCGGCGTAGCGTTGCAGTTGGACGGCCGATACTCCTTCAATGGGTAGGGAAAACTTCATATCCCGCAGTTGCCGTAAATAGAAGTCGTTGTCCCCTCTTCCCCGGGTCCAGCCCAAAAATATGTCGCTAGAGGATTGCATCAATCTCTGGCCTGTAACCACCCGTTGTCCCTGATTTTCGTACTGGCTCTTGGCGGTATAGGGTTCTAGAACCGAAGGGCAAGCCTCCTTAACTTGTAGGATGAGGGGATGGTTATCTTCTGAGAACAATAGGGCGATATAACATCTGGTGCCGACACTGCCAATGCCCACTACTTTCAGGGCAAAGTCCTCTAACTGGTAGCGATCAAAGAGGACTCGGCGTTCCTCCGGCAGGGATTGGCGATAGTCTTCCAGACCCTCGCGCACGAGAGTCTCCCAATCCGGTTCGTTGACATGGTAGAGAATAGGCGGCTGATCGACAAAGCGATTGCGTCCGCCGGTTTGGGTGACGATCTTGGGGTAGAGATGTTCGATGATGCGCTCGCGGGCTTTTGCCATCATCTGTTCCCGCAACTTCCGCGTCTTTTCGTCGGGGGCCATCTCGATCGCCTGTTCTGCTCCTATGCGCGTGTACCATACCTCTAAGGGACTGAGGCGAGAATATTCCCGCAGGTGTTCTCGATAGGAACGAGCGCAATCGATCGCCGCTGCCTTCGATTCTTGATTGGATAGATCGCTATCCCTGCCGGCGATGAGAAAGCTGACCACGAGACGCTTGAGATCCCATTCCCAAGGCGCGGGCAGGGTTTCGTCGAAATCGTTAATATCGAAGACTAAATTGCGTTCGGGGGTGGCAAAAAATCCGAAGTTCAACAGGTGGCAATCCCCGCAGGCCTGCACGATAATGTCAGTTTTGGGAGTGGTGGCCAGATCGTAGGCCATCAAAGCAGCGGAACCGCGCAGGAAGGTAAAGGGACTCCGCAACATTCGTCCGTAGCGGATGGGAATCAATTCCTGTAATCGCCCTCGATTTGATGCTTCGATGATTTCGATCGGCTCTCGACCAGCTGCGGGGGGTTGCCAGATAGCGTGACCAGAACGCGGCAATCGCTCCCGCAGGGATTTACCGATCTGGATGCGTTCTTCCCGTGAACGGAATCGAGCTTGAGAAGGTGAGCGGATCGGGGTTTCTATTTGGTGGTTCATAGCGACTTTTTCCCCTGAATGAGATCAAATCCTTTGCTGTTAGATAGGAAATAGATAAGTCAAGACTGATGGTTCCCTTTCTGGGATAACTTTCTAACATTTCCTCCTGTAGAGATAGCTTCTGATGCTCGGTTCAACAATTAATCTTCACTCGCTTCTTATCTGGGGAAGATCAACATTATCGATGACACATTTTTTTCTGAAATGGCTATCGATTAAATTTGCTTAACTTTTAGCCCAATGGCAGCTCTACTATTTCGATTGTATCTTGCTCAAAAATTGCTGGTGGAATGCTCGTAACAAAATTTTATCTAATGTTCAGCCTTCGGCCAGGGGCTAAAATCTCGCTCTTTTGTGGGGAAAAGGGGGGTATATTCCAGGTTAAAGATAAGATATGCAGCGGTTGCTTTATTCATCTGGCACAGCTAATTCCTTATGGGATAAGCTTTTCGGCGTGGAGAATGTACCAGACCAATCCTGAATCCGCCGTAAATACCCTTAAAATTGATGAGCAGGAGTAAATATTACCAGTTAAAGGTTCGCTGCTATGAAATTCCGTCAATTGATGCGGGCAACAGAAAATAAATACAATCGGCTGCTGGCAAATCTGCTCTCGCTCTACATTATTTACCCGTTTTTAGTATATCTACCCCTGGGAGATTGGCTGATTTTCTTTTTCTTCTCCCTCTCTCTGATCATCGCCGTCTATCAGATCGATCGCAGTAAATTGGCTTTAAGATATAATATCGGTCTGTTTTTGATTGCCCTCCTCCTGCGAGCATTCAGCACGATTATCCCTATTTATAGCGATTTCAACCGTTGGTTCGAGCTATCTAGTACATTAATTTCTCTAGCTTTTGTTAGTTTATGTGTGTACTCGATTTTACTAGAATTAATTCTCGCCGAACAGGTAACATCAGATATCATCAAAGGGGGAATTTGTGTCTATTTTCTCTTGGGATTTTTCTGGGCATCCGCTTATAATATCGTCCAGATTTTCGACCCCGATTCCTTTAGCTCCGCCGCTAAAACCGTCAACCAGGCGGATCTACTTCATTTCAGCTTTACTACCCTGGCTACGGTTGGCTACGGTGATATAGTTCCTACCAGTAAAATCGCTAGAGTTCTAGCCAATTTAGAAGGAATGACTGGAGTTCTCTATCCCGCCGTTTTTATCGCTCGTTTAGTCAGTTTACACAATGGTCGTTAACCAAAACAATCCATCGCCCTGGGGGAATATTAGATGATTATGCGTCGCTTTATCCCGATTCTTTCTTTGCTTTTGCCTTGGGTCACTGCTGCGGCAGTCTTGGCGGAAATCCCCACTCTGGCCCAGGAAATCCGCCCAAAAACGGCGGAACAAGTGATCGAGCAACTCTGTGCTAATTTAACCAAACAGCGAGCGTTCACCGTCAATATGGATGTCACCTATGACGATGTACTCGACTCTGGGGCGAAAGTTCAGTACAGTGCCTATCAAAACATCTGGGTAGAGAAACCCAATCGCCTGCGCTCGGACTACACTGGGGATGAACGAGTTACCCGCTTTTTTTACGATGGTAAAACCTTCACCCTTGCGGATATGGAACGGGATCTATACGTTACAAAACCGGCACCGAATACTCTAGATGAAGCCTTAGACCAAGTAGAACAAAAGTACGGGATCAGCATTCCCATGTCAAATCTGGCAGCGAACGATCCCTGTGCAGAGCTAATGGCCGATGTCAAGCAAATTATTTTTATCGGCAACGACATGGTCAACCGCGAACCGATGTATCACCTGCTGCTGATCGGTAGCGATCGCGATTATCAAATCTGGGTCACGCAGGATGCCACCCCCCTAATGAGGAAAGCGATTATTACCTATAAAACTCTACCCGGTTCACCCCAGTACACGGCAATATTATCCGATTGGAATTTTAAGCCTAGTACACCCGCCGATACTTTCACTTTCCAACCGGGATCAGAATCGATCCCTATCGAACTTCTACCCCCTAGGGATAATCAATCCCAGCCGTAAACCCCGTTCATAAAATGCGATCGCTCGTCGGTATTCCCCTAAATCAGCGTTTTGATATACTTTGAATATCTAACGAATTCGAGGTGGGATCATGAAGTCGCAGATTCGACGCTGGGGTAATTCTTTAGCGATTCGGATTCCCAAGTATGCGGTGGAGGCACTGAACCTCAATCCTAAGGACGTTGTTGAATGTTCTGTGGAAAACGGAAAGCTAGTAATTGAGCTAATTCAAGCCTTGCCTGAGTTAAGTCTAGAAGAACTACTGGCTGAGGTTGTTGAATCACCGGAGCCGGAAGTGGATTGGGGGCGGCCAATGAGAGAGGAGGTTTGGTGACATACATTCCAGTTGCTCCAGGATGTTCTCAGAAGAATTAAGCCGATTCTGTTCTAATCGGGACATTCTCAAAAGCCTTACCCTATCCGAACCCAACCCAGATTTATTATAGAAAATGTTCCCGCCAGAGTGTGTGTAGAAACAGGAGAGCGTTTTTTTGCACCAGAAACCCTCGAACGCTTGCAGAAAATAATCTGAGAAGATAAGCAGCCAAGGCAAATAAAAAAATCAAGGAGTCCGGGCTATGAAAAGATCTTCACGTCAAAACTTATGTGTTCTTGCCGCCCTCCTTTTGGGTACAAGTTTACTGATCACGGATTATGTGGACGCTCGCGGTGGCGGTGGCGGTGGTCGTGGCGGTGGTGGAGCTTCCCCACGGGTTAACCGCAGTAGTGATCTGCAAAACCGAGGGAATTTCAGTAATCGTTCCCAACCCTCTAGAGATTTCAGTAATCGTTCCCAAACCTCTAGAGATTTTTCTGGAAGACAGGGGGAAAGACAAACTAATCAACAAAACCGTCAAGGGGAACGCACTGAAAGAACCGATATCCGTCAAGGGGAACGCACTGAAAGAACCGATATCCGTCAAGGGGAACGCACCGAAAGACAGGGGGAACGGCAGCAGCAGGTTAGTGATCGCCAACAGAACCGTCAGAACTTTGTTGACGATAATCGCAACGGTTACTGGCGTGGTGGCGGTTGGTACGGTGGCGGTTATTACGTCCCCCCGGGTTGGGGTTGGGTGGGTTTGACCACCGGCTTAGTCATCGGTTCAGCGATCGCTACTCTCCCCCCCTACTACAATACCGTCTATGTGGGTTCTACTTCCTACATTTACTCGGACGGCATCTATCTTCAACCTAGCGGCAGTTCCTACACGGTGGTGGCCCCGCCAATCGGCGCAATTGTCACCTATATCCCAGACGGCTGCACCACAATTACGGCTGACAATACGCTTTATTACAATTGCAGCGGTATTTACTATCGGCCTCTGTTTGAGAATGGTTCCACGGTTTATCAGGTCGTTCGCTTCTAATCGGTTTCTTCTTCATCAATAATTGCCGATCGATCTAATAATAATAAATCTCGCAGGCGATCGGTATCTAATTCGGTTAACCAATTTTCCCCAGCATCTACGGTTTGTTCCGCTAATTGTTTCTTGCTTTCGATCATCTCATTAATGCGTTCCTCTAGGGTTCCCGTACAGATGAATTTATGTACCTGAACATTGCGTTTTTGTCCGATGCGGAAAGCGCGATCAGTGGCCTGATTCTCTACGGCCGGATTCCACCAACGATCGATATGAAAAACGTGATTAGCGCGGGTTAGATTTAATCCTGTTCCCCCTGCTTTCAGGGAGAGAATAAAAATCTTTGGTCCTTGGGGATCATTTTGAAAGCGCTCGATCATTTCTACCCGATCTTTTGCTTTGGTAGAACCGGAGAGAAATAATATTTCCTCGGCTAATTTTTTCTGGAGATGGGTTTGTAGGAGTTTTCCCCACTCGGCAAATTGTGTAAAAATTAAAGCTCGATCGCCTTCTGCTATCACTTCCTCTACCATGGCTTCTAAACGTAATAATTTTCCCGATCTTTGACTGGTTTCTAAACTATTTTCTTTCAAAAAATGGGCGGGATGATTACAAATTTGTTTTAGTTGCATTAGCAAGGTTAAAATTAATCCATGTTTCTGAATTCCTTGAATTTCTTCAATTTTCTGGAGCGTTGTCTCGACTAATTGTTGATAAAGTTGTCCCTGTTCTTTCGATAAACCACAAAAAATATTCATTTCCTGTTTTTCTGGTAAATCTTCAATAATATTTTTATCGGTTTTTAATCTCCGTAAAATAAAGGGACGGACAAGGGAACGTAAATTATGCAGGGATTCTTGATCGCCGTATTTTTCAATGGGAAGGGCAAAACGACGCTGAAAAAAGGCTTGAGTTCCTAAAAAATTGGGATTGAGAAAATCCAAAATTGACCATAATTCCGTCAGGCGATTTTCTACGGGAGTTCCCGTTAAGGCAATCCGAAATCCTGCGGGTATTTTTCGCACTGCTTGGGATTGTTTAGCCGTAGAGTTTTTAATATTTTGAGCTTCATCTAAAACTAAACCTTGCCATTGTACTGCTTCTAAACTGGACAGATCGCGATAGATTAAAGGATAACTGGTAATAACAACCGATTTATTTTTTACCTCTTGAGCAAAAGCTTTACCTTTTAATCTTTTTTCGCCATGATGCACAAAAACAGCCAGGGTGGGAGCGAATTTTCTTAATTCATGTTCCCAGTTATTGACCACAGAAGTGGGAGCCACCACTAACACGGGATTAACTAACATATCCTGTTCTTTTAATGCTAGTAAAAAAGCGATTAATTGCGGGGTTTTTCCTAAACCCATATCATCGGCTAAACAAGCACCTAAACCCCACTTTTCTAGGAAAGCTAACCAACTAACTCCCTTGATTTGATAGGGGCGTAATTCCCCCCGAAATTCCCGCGGTGGGTTGATTAATTGAATCCCTTGATTGTTATTTAAATTATCAATTAATTCCTTTAATGCTCCCTCCGCTTGGAAAGTGACTACCGGCAGTTTAGCAATTAGATTATTATCTCCTGAACTCAAGCGCAGGGCATCTTCCACCGAGAGATTCAGGGGAGTGATGGTATTATTTAAAATTGCCTGAGCTGCTTTAACATCGGTAGGCTGTAGGATTAACCATTTGCCCCCCACTTCCACCACTGGCGATTTTTTCTCTAATAACTTATCAAAATCTTTTTTCGATATTTCCTGTTCCCCTACTACTAATTTAAGCTGAAAGTTTAATAAACTGGTTAAACTTAATCTTTCTCCTTTTTTGGGAGTTACACTGGCAGCAATCTTAATTCCTAATCTTTGTTCATTGCTACCAGCAGTTAAACCCGTTGGCAAAATTACCCCTAATCCCTGATCTTGCAATTGCCAAGCGATCGAGCGAATAAACTGATAAACTTCGATCGAATCAAGAGAACATTCCTCCGGGTGTCTCTGCTCTAAACTAATTCTAATCGGTTCGTACAATCGCGATGCTAATCCCAATCCTTTTAAGAGAATTTCCTGGGGATTATTGACAACTCTTTGATAACTATGATAACTTTCTTTCCCCTCTAACCAAATCAACTTGGCACTAATGAGAAATTCGGGATCATCTAACGCTTGTAAATAATAGGTAAGTTTCCACGCTGTTCCTAGACTGGGAGGTTGTAAACATAAACAAACACGGTATTGATTCTCGATTAATTGGCGATTATTGCCATTAACTAAACTTTCTTGGATAGGAAACACCCAGTTATTATAAGCATTTTCTAGACGCTGTAAATTCTTGGCTTCTAAGGCAATGTCATGATGATCACCGCTTAAAGATTGTAGCCAGGGTTTCACCATCAATGACGGCGAAATATTAACAGTACTATCTATTTTTTGTCGTAAACGAGCATCGACAATATTTTTTAAGCAATCGAGAATGATTGTTTGTGGTTCGCTATTTTCTTGATAGACAAGACAAACCGGGGGGATGGTTTGGATAAACTTAGCTAAACGAGTGCGATCGATGGTACTATCTAGCAGGGGATACCAGCAACTTTGACCCTGATTTATTCCTGCTAAAAATTTCCCCCTTGCTAATAAATCTAAACTCCAACGGTGCAAATACAGCCAAAATCGTAGATCATTACCGATAAATTCGGCCTTAGCTAGGGGTAATTTTTCCCATAACTGTACTATCATCCCCGCAGAAAAAGTTAATCCCGATACTTGCCATGGTTGCCAAGACAAGGATTTAGGTGTGGGTTCGAGAATTTGCCCCGACAGCAGCGGTAAAGAATATTTTTTCCTAGGGGGAGAATAACTAGGCAAACTGAGCTTGATTGATTCTGGAGAATACTGGTTAAGCTGAGGGGAAAATTTCTCGATAAATTGGGCTAATACCCCAGATTCTAGACAAAAAGGATGATTTTCTTGGGTTTCACTTAATTCCTTCCCTTGCCACTGTTCACCCCAAAGAAAAAAAACACTATCCTGCGAACCAATCAGCCAATTACCGTGTAGAGTAGTCATTATAAAATAGGGAAATTCCTCTAAAAAACCTGCTGTTGAAAAGGTAACAAATCTCGATTTTGTCGCTTCTTCTGACCTTAAGAGCCTCTAATCTCCTATTTTAGTGGACAAGGGCTGATTTCTCAAGCAAAATCTAGTTCAGCGATTAGCCCCGACCGCATGGTTATTATCAATGATAATCAATAGAGTTATTTTTAAACTATGTACAAATCGATCGCCCTAACCCTCGTCCTCAGTCTTCCCCTTAACTTGTCCCTAGTTGGTTATGGGGAAGATTTAAACCACCTACAGCAATTATTATCCACCCGAAAATGTCCCCAATGCGATCTGAGCGGTTCGGGGTTGGTGCAATCGAATCTAACCGGGGCAAAATTAAATGGGGCCAATCTCGTCGGTGCTAATCTTAGTCAAGCTAATTTAAGTGGGGCGGATCTGAGTGGTGCCAATTTAACCGGTGCTTCTTTCTTTGGTGCTAATCTCACTGGAGCGAACTTAAGCGGGGCAATCTTGACGGGTGCGGATTTAAGAGGCGCTTATCTCAATAATGCTAACCTCGAAAACACCAAACTAGACACTGCATACGTGCAGGGTGCGGTGGGAATTCCCAGTAGTGCCGGTACTCCCGAACTATTCTACGGTCTAGGGATGGTGGAAGGAAAACAGGGACGCACCAGCGCCGCTATAGAAAATTTTAATAAGGCCTTGACAATTAACTCGGAATATGCTCCAGCTTATCTGGCCCGGGCCATGGCTCACTATCGTCTGGGACAAAATGCTCTAGCGGCCCAGGACGCTCAAATGGCTTCGACTCTCTTTGAACAGCAAGGTAACACCCCCGGTTACGAAGCAGCAGAGAATTTTATTAAAGGCATGGAAATCGCCCTAAAACCGCGAGAACAAGGTGGTGGCAACGCTCAATTAGACCAAATGGTGCAGGGGATTGGTTCTCTGCTCTTACAGTTTGTTTTACCCGCTTTGGGACTGTTTTAGTCCTCGTCCGCTGGCTCTTCTAAATGTTCCGAGACCGCGTAATAAAGGTCAAGGACATGATGATCGGCAAGACGATAAAAGACTCTCCGTCCCTGTTTTTGGTATTTAACTAATCTTAAGGCTCTTAGGGTTCTTAACTGGTGCGATACGGCCGATTCACTCATCCCTAAATCGTCGGCTAAGTCACAAACACATAATTCTCTTTTGGCTAAAAGCGACAGAATTCTTAGGCGATTGGCATCCCCCAAAAGGCTGAAAAATTCGGCCATTTTTTGGGCTTTTTCGATTTCTAATCCCTGCAAGTGCTGGAATTTCGCCTCTTGGTGATGGGATTCCCCACAAACCGGCGCTATTTTCTCTATGGCCATGTTTTTTCCTGATCGGTTATTAAGGGAAAGTTGAGAAAGGGAGGTATCGATCGAATCTTCAATCCCGATACTTGTCCCCTTCTCCCCAATAACTAAATTTAACCGCAACGACAGTCATTGTGTCCACAGCCTTTCCCTTTAACGTGACCATTGGCACAAGCTTGGCAACAGTAGTATTGATCGTTTTCTTTGATGGCATCGGCGATCGATACTACACACTTACAGGATTCACAAGCACATTTCATCATGGTGACAGCGATCATGGTTACTACCTCTGAACTTCTTTACTGACTTTAGTATAACATCTGAACAGATGTTCATAGATTGAATAAAGTTAAATTTTTCTAAAACTCAGACGGGAAAGTTAGGGCAGTTATCTCAAGGGTGAGGTGGGAAGTTCTCCTTGATCAGTGATTCAGATTTGAGTTTTCTGTTCACTGTTTAAGCTAAGTAGTCGTGCAAAATTAATTTCCTAGTCGAGACTCCGAGACAGGAGACTCGGAGACAGGAGACTCCGAGACGGGATACAGGAGACTCCGAGACGGGATACAGACGGGATACAGCTATTAGGGATCGGATTTGAGTTTTCAGTTCACTGTTTACTGATCACAGCAGAAGTCTGACGGAGTAGTGGCTTAGATGTGTAATTAATTGTGCTTAGATACTTAGGGCTGGCTGAATAAATCTAAAAACCTTGTTGGGTAAGACTTTTAGGCGTTTTGTCAATCAAAAGGTACTGGATGTGGGAGTGATCGGGGGGAAATTTAGGCACTTTTTCCCTGAAAATTAGGTAATTGGCCACCTCAAAACTGGTAAAACCCCACACCCCACACCCGTTACAGTAGAGCAGGAAGTCGCCTTCCCACCCCCTGCTTCAAAACCGGACTTACGACTTTCGCCGTATCCGGCTCCTGAGTAACTAGGCTACTG
>NZ_SFBV01000014.1:0-10594 GCF_007095585.1 Microcystis sp. M_OC_Ca_00000000_C217Col | reverse complement strand
TTCTACTAATGACAGTAGCCTAGTTACTCAGGAGCCGGATACGGCGAAAGTCGTAAGTCCGGTTTTGAAGCAGGGGGTGGGAAGGCGACTTCCTGCTCTACTGTAACGGGTGTGGGGAGAATAAATAAAATAATCTCCTATCTCCTGACTCCTGACGACCGGCTACTGACGACCGGCTACTGACGACCGGCTACTGACTCCTGACTCCACCAACAGATTTATTCAGCCAACGCTAAAAATATGTAAATAGACGATTTAATTGATTATTATTCATTCTTAATTCTCCTGACTACTGACTAATGGCTACTGACTCTCAACCCTAACAACGATTTTTGATTTCTGCAAGAGGTCTAATATGCAACCCTTTTCCCTGCATTTGCGGAAAATTTTTTGATTTATGCAAGAGTTCTAATGATAGAATGTAATCCTGTACTGCCTTGGAGAGGTGGCAGAGTGGTCGATTGCGCTCGACTTGAAATCGAGTAACCAGCAATGGTTCGTGGGTTCAAATCCCACCCTCTCCGTACTCAACCAATCAAATTTGGACTCCGGTTGCCCGATTGTTCTTAGAGAGGGGAAAATAAAATATACTAGGCTAAAAGGATAATATTGAGGCAGTAGCCCCCCGGCATGGTTTTTTGGAAAAGATTGTTTAATAGCTCGGAAGTCACTGCATCACCTGACTATTCGGGAGACTTGGTAGAGGTTGCCCAGAATGACCTCGGACAGACGCGAGTGTTTTTTAGTACCGATCGAGAGCTAGACCTATATGAGTTAGAAGAACTTTGTGACTCGGTAGGTTGGGCCCGTCGTCCTTTACGCAAAGTTAAAAAGGCGATCGAATGTAGTTTTTTAGTCGTGTCGATGTGGGAAGTGCGAGGTAATCGCCGTCGTTTAGTGGGTTTTGCTCGTGCCACTTCCGATCACGCTTTTAATGCTACAGTCTGGGATGTGGTTGTTCATCCTCACTATCAAAGTAAAGGCTTTGGTAAAGCATTAATGAAATTTATGATCAGGAAGTTGCGGGGTGAGGACATCAGTAATATAACTCTTTTCGCCGATCCGCAGGTGGTGGATTTCTATCGTCGTCTCGGTTTTGTTCTCGATCCCGAAGGTATCAAAGGGATGTTTTGGTATCCCGATTAAGAATGCGGCTCTTAGGCTATACTAAAAAAAGAGTTTACTTCGGGATGTAGCGCAGCTTGGTAGCGCGCCTGCTTTGGGAGCAGGATGCCGCAGGTTCAAATCCTGTCATCCCGACTGGAGAGAAAATTCTTCAAATCCTTACTTTGTCTCCTTTCCGGTTGACAAGAAAGGCTGCCTTTTTTTATTGCCAAACTCTGGTGAGTTAGCGGGAAAAGTAGGGAGTTTGGGGAGAGAAGGAGGAGGTTTTTGGAGAATAACAAGGGTTTTTCCGGCCACTCCTCCTTTTAAGATATCTACAGACGATTATTCTTCTTCGTAATCCCCCTCGAAATCGTCCTCATCCCCTTCCTCATCGGCTTCTGACCAGCTGTCGCTGATGGGTTGGCGACTAAAGCGACTGCTGCCGCGGGAGGAGAGGAAAGCCATTTCATCATCCTCTAAATCGACCACATCACCCTCAGCGTAGGCGCGAGCGGTTTGATCGTCAAGAATCATATCGCTATCGTCACTACTATCGCCGAAACCGGGACGAGGAGGGAAACTGGGACTGCTGGGGGCAGCGTAATAACCACGATTGTTGTTGTAGTTATATTCCTCCTCTGGGGGGGTGTAATCGCTGATCCCCGCCATGTTTTCGTGGGAATTAAAGCCAGTACCCGCCGGAATCAGACGACCGATAATCACGTTTTCCTTGAGACCCCGTAACCAGTCGGACTTGCCTTCGATCGCCGCTTCCGTGAGGACGCGGGTGGTTTCTTGGAAGGAGGCGGCACTGATAAAGCTATCGGTATTCAAGGAAGCTTTGGTGATTCCCAGTAGTACGGGCGTATATTTAGCCGCCGCCCCACCGGTGATTGACATGGCTTCATTTACCGTCTCCACCTGTCGCAATTCCAACAATTCCCCGGGCAACATACTGGTATCGCCGCCGTCATCGATCCGCACCTTAGAGGTCATCTGACGCACGATAACTTCGATGTGTTTATCGGCAATATCGATCCCCTGGGATTGATAAACCGACTGTACCTGATCAACGAGGAACATCTGGGTTTTTTCCAAGGCTTTTAAGGCCGCTTCGTAACTGCCCAAGCTATCCACATAATAATTAAAGAACACCTCTAAAATCTCGTGGGGATTAGCCTGACCATCGGTTAACGCCTGACCCGCATCGATACGCTGATTATCGCTCACCAGGGGGTTTTGACTGCCTAAAAGCGGATATTCACTGATCGTGCCGTCATCCTCGACCACCTTAATATCGACAATCTCAGAATCTTGGTACTCCACTTGACAAACTCCCGGTTTGCGTGCTAAGACACAAGCCTCTTTCGGTTTGCGGGCTTCGAGCAGTTCTTCGATTCTGGGTAAACCTTGAATGATATCCCCAGTTTTCGAGCGCTCAAACACCAACAGCACCAAATTATCGCCCCGTTGAACCAGATCTCCCTCATCGATGTGCAGAATCGCCCCGGCCGACACTCGGTAGGGTCGGGCCTTACGCAGACGGATTTCATAGCCGGTGGTGGTTTGGTCAACGGCCAGCACTTGACCGGAATTGGGGGCTAAAACTCCGGCAGCGATCTCAGCTTCGGCGATTACCAGATCCCCAGCTTTGACGGTGGGAGCAACAGCGAACGGGAGAATAAACTCGTCACGGTCACTGACAATTAAAAGACGGCGTACCGCTTCGCTACCCTTGCGAATCCCGCGAATTTCTCCAGCTTCCTTACACTGAATCTCAGTCCGGGCCACCACTGCCCCCGGTGGGATTTCATCGCCATCTTGGACGAGAACGCGAGTCTGAATATTACCGCCTAAAGGATCATTATCACTATCCCGACGCAGCACCAGAGATTCGAGAATAACTAACTGTAAACGCTGACAATCCCTGTCCTCAATCGGTTCTAACTCGATATCGGCCGTCAGATGGGAGACCGATTCTGGTTCTTCGCTAGAAATTTCTAGGACTAATTGAGTGCTGATCAGTTGACAACCCTCGACGGATTTAACTCTTTCCCCGTCTTTAAAGAAGATGCGCTGCACCGATCGCAGTTCGATATGTCGTCCTCCTTCTTGGTTAGCGGAACCTTGGGTGGGAGAAGTGGATTGGTCTTCTACGGTGAACTCCTGTACTGGTCGCAGCAGTAATCCTAAACCCTCGTTAGTTTCCACCCATTCCGCTTGCCGTAACTCCTCGATCGTCACTTCGGGAGTCAACTGTGTCCCCGGGTAAATTAACTGTTCTTGGGCAATTCCGGAGGATTCTGGTTCGAGATCCATAAATAACAGCCCCGGTTTCACAATAATCTCCCGGAGGATGTCATTTTTCTGGATCACTTCCACCACACCGCTAGAGTTACAGAAGATGTCTTTAACCACTTCTTCCCCTGCTTCCACATACTGCCCATCTTCCACCTGTAAGAGGGAGATATCTTTATTGACTTCGTGGGTTTCTTCGGGAATCCAGAGGATCGTGCCGCCTTTGGTGATTTCATAACCCTGTTTGCGGCTGCCTTTGGCGACTTCGATATCGACGTATTTAATCATCCCGCCGGTGTGGGTTTGATAGCGATCATCGATTAACTCGGCGACAATAGCATGATTCTGTACCTTTGTCCCCGGAGTGGTTTTCAGCAGGAAGCGCTGACCATCGACCGTATGAATAATAAATTGTTCCCGACCAGCGCTACTTTCCACTTTTACTTCGGCCTGATCCAAAGACACGGAAGCGGTGACGATATCGATTTCCCGGCTATTGGGGGCTAAACGCACCAAACCGCCGTTAGTGGATACTAACTTAGTTTCCGCTAGAACATCCCCCACTTGTACTTGATCGCCGTTACTGACCACGGGTTCAGCCCCGGTTGGCAAGTTATACACTTCTCCGGAGAGAATCCATAGTAATCCCCCCCGTTGGGCGATGCGGGTGGTATTGCCTTGGCGATCGGTTTTTTCCTCTGGGACTAATTGCGAGAATAGCACCTCGCCGGCTAAGTCACTGGTTACGTCTTTTGTGGCTTTTTCCGTGGATTTTTGGACTTTATCGGAGGTTATTTCCGCTAGTAACTGTTCCTCGCTTACCGTTGCCCCATCGGTGACAAATAGCAGTGATCCCGGAGTCAAAGAGTAGGTGACAGTTTCTTTAGTTTTATCCTTGGGTGTTAATTTAATTTCCCCCGGTGCCTCCACCTGGTCCCGTTCATCCCCGTGGCGAGTTCGCACGTTACGGATACTTAACCCCGGCAGAAAACGCACGCTTCCCTCGAAGGGACTCCGCACTTGCCGGGCCACTTCTCCGGTAAATACGCCCCCAGTGTGGAAGGTACGCATGGTTAACTGAGTTCCCGGTTCCCCGATCGATTGGGCTGCAATAATCCCCACTGCTTCCCCCATATCCACCGGATGACCGTGGGCCAGACTCCAACCGTAACAGGTTTGGCAAACTGAGCGGGCTGCTTCACAGGTTAAGGGGCTGCGGACTTTGATTTTATCGACCAGTTTGCCCAGTTTTTCGGCGGTTTCATCATCGATAATCTGGTTGCGGGTGGCGATCACTTCTCCCTTGACCACCACATCTTCGGCCAAGGAACGACCTAATAGGCGATCGCTTAAGGGAATTAACACGCGATCGCCATCGGTCATGGCGGTTAATTCGATGTAACGATTGGTGCCACAATCTGCCTCGCGGACGATGACATCTTGGGACACATCCACTAGACGACGGGTCAGATAACCGGAATCTGCCGTCCGTAGGGCTGTATCAACTAAACCTTTGCGCGCCCCGTAGGAGGAAATAACGTATTCGGTAACGGTCAATCCTTCCCGGAAGTTAGTCTTAATCGGGAGGTCAATAATTTCCCCCTGGGGATTAGCCATTAATCCCCGCATTCCCACTAACTGACGCACTTGGCTCATATTGCCCCGCGCTCCAGAGAAAGCCATCATATAGACGGAGTTGAGGGGATCGGTCACTTGGAAGTTGCGAATTACTTCATCTTTAAGCGATTCAGATGTACTATTCCAAGTATCAATTACTTTTTGGAAGCGTTCCACTTCGGTGATTTCCCCGCGCACATAACGCTGTTCGGTTTGCCGGATTTCCTGTTCGGCACTTTCGATCATTTGTCGTTTAGCCGGCGGTACGGTTAAATCATCCACACTAATGGAAACCCCTGCTTTGGTAGCGAAACGAAACCCGAGGTTTTTCAATTCATCGGCCATTTGTGAACAGCGCGCCGAACCGTAGTTTTGATAGGCCCAAGCGATCAGTTTTTTCAGTTTTCCTTTGTCAACAGTTTGGTTATAAAACATCTCGATCCCAGTAACAAGTAAACAGCTATTAGCTATCAGCCATCAGCATTCAGCTATCAGTTAGAAAAGGGAACAGGAAATAGGGAACGGGGAATAGGCAAATTTTTACTTTACTGTCCTTTTTTTTGCTTTTTCCTGGAAAATTCTCTCCTGTCTCCTGTCTCCTGACTCCTGACTTCTCACTGATAACTGATTACTGATTACTGATCACTGAAATTACACTTCCGATTCTTCTTCCTCAAAGTCTTCCGTGGTTAAAGATTCGTAGGTGGGGCGAGAGGGGGCGCGACGACCGACATCGACCATCAGATCCACCTCCACATCGCGGGAAGTACCATCGGGGGCATTTTCCACCTTGTGAACGGCGATATCGAGGCCGAGGGATTGCAATTCTCGCATCAAAACCTTAAAGGATTCTGGCGTACCCGGGCGGGGAATCGGCTTGCCTTTTACGATCGCATTTAAAGCCTCATTCCGTCCTTGCATATCATCGGATTTCACCGTGAGCAATTCCTGCAAGGTATAGGCTGCCCCGTAGGCCTCCAGGGCCCAGACTTCCATTTCTCCGAAGCGCTGGCCTCCCTGTTGAGCTTTACCGCCCAGGGGTTGCTGAGTAACCAAGGAGTAGGGACCGGTAGAACGGGCGTGAATTTTATCATCAACTAGGTGAACCAGTTTTAACATATAGGCCATACCGACGGTAACGGGACGGTCAAAGGGTTCGCCGGTGCGACCATCGTAAACGGTGACTTTGCCCGCGTGTTCTTCCTTGAACACCCAATCACGATTGGGTTTTTTCGAGGCATTTTCTAGCAATCCGTGGACGGTCAAACGGCTGGCTTCTTCCCCATACATTTCGTCAAAAGGAGTAATCTTAAAGCGCACGCCCAGATTTTCGCCAGCCCAACCCAGTAAACATTCAAACACCTGACCGACGTTCATGCGACTGGGAACCCCTAGGGGATTGAGAACGATATCGACGGGACGACCATCGGGGAGGTAGGGCATATCTTCTAGGGGCAGAATCCGAGAAATAATCCCTTTATTGCCGTGACGACCCGCCATTTTATCGCCCACTTGGATTTTGCGTTTTTGGGCAACGTAAACCCGTACCACCATATTGGCCCCGGGGGGTAATTCATCTCCCTGTTCGCGGGTAAATACCCGCACATCCACTACCCGGCCTTTTTCGCCGTTGGGGACGCGCAGGGAGTTATCCCGTACATCCCGGGCCTTTTCGCCGAAAATTGCCCGCAGTAGTTTTTCTTCGGGGGGTTGGTCTGATTCGCCTTTCGGGGTGACTTTCCCCACGAGGATATCGCTGGCTTCTACCCAGGCCCCGATGCGAATAATGCCTCGTTCATCGAGGTTTCGCAGGGCATCTTCACCGACGTTGGGAATTTCCCTGGTGATTTCCTCAGGTCCGAGTTTAGTTTGACGAGCTTCGATTTCGTATTTTTCAATGTGGATACTGGTGTAGGTGTCTTGTGCCACCAGTCTTTCGCTGATTAAAATCGCGTCTTCGTAGTTATAGCCTTCCCAGGGCATATAGGCGACGAGGATATTCTGGCCGAGGGCGATTTCTCCTCCTTCGGTGGCGGAACCATCGGCGAGGATCTGCCCTGGCACAACTTGTTCCCCTTGATAGACTAAAGGACGCTGATTTAGGCAGGTATCTTGGTTAGAGCGTTGATACTTCTGAATTTCGTACTCTATCTCGCTCTTGCCAAAAATCTCTTTGTCTTCATCCGCCACTTTGATGCGAATCCGGTTAGCATCGACGTAGGAAACGACCCCATTGGTACGGGAAACGATGACCATGCCGGAGTCGCGAGCGGCCTGTGCTTCCAATCCAGTGCCAACCAGGGGACGTTCGGGACGCAGCAGGGGAACCGCTTGTCGTTGCATATTAGACCCCATCAGGGCGCGGTTAGCGTCGTCGTGTTCAAGGAAGGGAATCAGGGAAGTGGCCACCGAGACAATTTGGACGGGGGAAACACAAACGTAGTCCACTTGTTCGGGGGAGGTGGTGGAGAATTCCTGCCGATAGCGCACTGGGATAGTTTCGCCGAGGATATAACCATTTTCATCGGTGGCCACGTCTCCCGGTGCGACTCTGAGATCGTCTTCTTCGTCGGCGGTGAGGTATTTAACGGGGAGATCGTAGCGGACTCGGCCATTTTCCACCGCATAACAGGGGGTTTCAATAAAACCGTAGTCGTTGACGCGGGCGTAGGTGGCTAGGGAACCGATTAGACCGGCGTTGGGACCTTCTGGGGTTTCCACCGGACAAATGCGGCCGTGGTGGGAGGGGTGAATGTCGCGCACGGCAAAACCAGCCCGTTCCCGGGTGAGACCGCCAGGTCCAAGGGCGGAAATACGGCGTTTATGGGTCAATTCCGCTAGGGGATTGGTTTGATCCATGAACTGGGAGAGTTGCGAGGAACCAAAGAATTCTTTAATCGCCGCTACTAGGGGTTTCGGGTTGACTAGGGAAGCGGGGGTGAGGTTTTGGGATTCGCTGACGGTCATCCGTTCCCGAATGATTCTTTCTAAGCGGTTTAAACCTACTCGCACTTGGTTTTGGAGCAGTTCACCCACGGAACGGACGCGACGGTTGCCGAGGTGGTCGATGTCGTCGGTGTTGCCGATGTCAAATTCGAGGTTAATTAGGTAGTCGATCGCCGATAAGATGTCGGTGGTGGTGAGAACGCGCTGGTTATCGGGGACGTTGAGGCGTAGTTTTTTGTTGAGTTTATAACGACCAACGCGACCTAGATCGTAGCGTTTATTGTCAAAAAAGCGCGATTCGAGCAGTTGTTGTCCGCCGGTGACGGTGGGAGGTTCCCCGGGGCGTAGTTTGCGGTACAGGTCGAGCAGGGCCTCTTCTTCGCTAGGATTGCCTTCTTTGTCGAGGGTTTTTTGGTAGAATTCGGGATGGCGTAGGGAGTCAAAGATTTCGTTATCGCTCAATCCGATCGCTTTCAGGAGAACTTGGGCGGATAATTTGCGAGTTTTGTCGATTCTGACCCAGACTAAGCCGTTTTTGTCGGTTTCAAATTTTAACCAAGCTCCTCGGTTGGGAATCAGGGAAGCGGAGTAGGTACGGCGACCATTTTTGTCGATTTCGGCTTTGTAGTAAACACCGGGGGAACGGACGATCTGATTGACGATGACTCGTTCGGCCCCGTTAATGATAAAGGTTCCCCGTTCGGTCATCAGGGGTAAATCGCCGATAAAAACTTCCTGTTCGATGTTTTCTCCCGTTTCTTTGTTGATTAAACGGGTGGGAACGTACATCTGAACGGAATAGGTGCTATCGCGTCGTTTGGCCTCATCGACGTTGTATTTTGGTTCTTTGAGTCTGTAGTCCTGGCCAAGGAAATGTAGTTCTAATTTACCTGTATAGTCGCTGATGGGGGAAAAGCTATTCAGTTCATCGATCAGTCCTTCTTCCAAAAACCACCGAAAACTGGAGTGTTGGATTTCGATGAGGTCGGGTAAGAGGTTAAAGGTAAGATTGTTCATAGGGTTACAAGGGCTGATGACACGATAGCGACGGTCGGATATCAGTGAGCGGTGAGGGGATGGGCTTCGGCCGTGAGCTCAGCCGAACGGTGATGGGGTTTTAGGGTGTTGGGGTTTTAGGGTGTTGGGGTTTTAGGGTTTTAGTTGAATTCCCCCATTTCCCCATTTCCCCATCTCCCCATTCCCTGCTCTGTGCTAATAAACTATGTTTTTTAACTGGGGAGTTGAAATAAGTTGCGGGCGTTGTGGGTGGTTTGTTCGGCTAGGGTTTCGACCGGATAGCCGCGCAGACGGGCGACGGTTTCGGCCACGTGGAAGACGAAGGAGGGTTCACAGGGTTTACCGCGGTGGGGATTGGGGGAGAGAAAGGGGCAATCGGTTTCGATCAGTAGGCGATCGCTGGGGACGATTTGGGCGGCAGCTTGCACGGTTTTACTGTTTTTGAAGGTGACGATGCCGCTAAAGCTGATGTAAAAACCCAAATCTAAAAACCATTGAGTTTCTTCGGGGTTGCCAGTCCAGCAGTGCATCACGCCGCGAATTTGTCCCACTTGTTGCCGAAAGGCGCTGATTTCCTCCCGCATTGTTTTGGCCGCATCTCGACAATGGATAATCACGGGTTTATCGAGACGATGGGCGATTTCTAATTGCGACCAAAACACCTGTTTTTGCTGCTCTTGGTTATCCGCTTTATAGAAGTCTAAACCCATTTCTCCGATCGCCACGACGCGCCGATCAGATCGGGCTAGGGATTCGATCTGATCGGCACTGTTGTCTTGCCATTTTTGGGCATCTAGGGGATGTAAACCGACGGCGAAGGAAATTTCCTCAAATTGATCAGCAATGGCTTTAATCGCCGCAAATTCCCCCGGTTCGACACAGGAGTGAACCAGATGAACGACTCCCACACTTCGCCAACGTTCGGAGATAGCGGGCAAGTCGGCTTGCAAAACGTCAAAGTTCAAATGAACGTGCGTATCTATTAATTGCATCGACCCCCGATCGCTTGTTGCGTCTGTCCTGATTACAGCTTAATTGTTTCTTAGGAAGCTTGGCTAACTTTTTGCAAAGCTTTGGCTAAACTGGCTTTTTTTCTAGCGCCGTTGTTCCGGTGCAAGACGTTGCGCTTGACGGCTTTATCGATTTTACTGTAAGCTTCTGACAGAGCTTGTTGGGCGCTTTCTAACCCTTCCGGGCTGGGGTTAGCTCCGTAGGACGAGACGGCGACAAGACATTTTTTGATCAGGGTTCTTACGGCTGACTTGTACGCTTTGTTGCGTAGACGATTTCTTTCGGAGATTTGGACTCGTTTGAGTGCAGACTTTGTATTAGCCACAGTCGTTTCTTGTTCTCAATACTGGTATGGTTAATCCGGACACAGACAAACCATGATAACAGATTTGTGCTATTTGTTGCAAGAGTTTTCTGGACAGGAGTGGGGCAACCCCAGAGATATTTTCAGGATTAGGTTCCCAGAGATGGGGAAGTGTAGTTGACATCCTCGCCGCCCTAAAAGTGCGGCGATTCCTAAACCTCACGATTTAAGTTTCTGCTTCCACCACCGTCGCATACCACAGTTAAAAAACCATGTACTGTCTTACACAGAGTC
>NZ_SFBV01000139.1:0-16407 GCF_007095585.1 Microcystis sp. M_OC_Ca_00000000_C217Col | reverse complement strand
AACTTAAACTAATAAAACGGAGAGGCTATGGCTTTAGAAACTTTCGGAATTTTTGGGTTAGAAGTATGTTATCTTGGCATCTTGTATGTTGATTTAGCATAAAGGGTAACGAAGAGCCGGAATTAGAAAAACATAAAATCCTGTTATTATTGGATGTGGTAGATAATATGACTCAAAAATATTTCAGCTATCAGCTTAGAAGTCAATTAAGAGAGTTAGCCAATCGTCCCGATCCACCTTTAAGATTAGTAGTAGCGGCTAATCGTCCCCTTGATGTTTTATTTCCTGATAACAAAGGAGGTGATTCACCTTTCGAGGGAATTTGTCAACAATTTCCGATTAAATTATGGGATGAAGCTAAAATTAAAGAGTTTATTAGTCATCGTCTAAGTCAAACTGGAGTGACTTTTACTGAGGAGGAAATAAGTTCTCTTGTTAGGCAAAGTCAAGGAAAGCCGCGAGAGGTGATGCAAAATTGTTTTAAACTTTATCAAACCAAAGTCAATAACTCAGCATCCCGAACTTAGGTTATAACTAAACAATAAGTTGATTTAATTTTTGGTTTGATCCTACCTTGATAAGGGGGGTTTGATCCCCCCTGCCCCCCTTGATAAGGGGGGTTTGATCCTACCTTGATAAGGGGGTTTTGATCCCCCCTGCCCCCCTTGATAAGGGGGGTGCTGAATAGTAGGGTTGATTCATGAATCAACCCTACCTTGAGTAACACCTAACTACTTAATAAACCATCACCGGGTAAATAGCTAGAGATAAAAATTATGAAGGAAAGCACCGTCCCTAGAATTAATCTCGCTCCTAAACTCAAACGCGATTTATCTTTATGGAATCCCTTTGATTATCTTTTGCTGTTGTACTGGGTGTTTTATTTTCCCCAAGCAATACGTTGGTATGTGGAAACGAGAGGCGGCGGCGATAAATTAAAAGAACAGAAAACATGGCGCGATAGAATGCAATTTCTCCGCGACCATCCCGTACAATTGCGTCTAGGGATTCAGGGTCTTCTCTTAACTGTAATTACCCCTCTGATTATCTGTAGCATAGCGGCAAATTTAGGACTTTCTGTTGATTGGGTGCGCGTGGGGGCCGGCGTGTTGTTCGGCGTGGTGTTGGGCGTGGTGTACGGCGTGGTGTTGTGCGTGGTGTTGGGCGTGGTGTACGGCGTGGGGTTCGGCGTGGTGTTCGGCGTGGTGTACGGCGTGTTGTTCGGCGTGGTGTTGGGCGTGGTGTTGGGCGTGGTGTTCGGCGTGGTGCACGGCGTGTTGTTGGGCGTGGTGTCCCACGTGTGGTTGGGCGTGGTGTTGGGCGTGGTGTACGGCGTGGTGTACGGCGTGGTGTTGGGCGTGGTGTCCGGCGTGGGGTTCGGCGTGGTGTACGGCGTGGTGTACGGCGTGGTGTCCGGCGTGGGGTTTATATTCACCTTTCCCCGTCCTGATAATTGGCTAATCGGGCTTTTGGCGGGCCCTCAAGGGCGACTTTTTCCCCGTATTACCCTTCTACCGCTGCCGGGGTTAACCTCGACTCTACAACAATGGTTACAGCAAGACTGGGAAACGGCTATTAATAACCTCAATCAATACTTTCGGTACAGCCGCCAGTTTATTCCTGTCCTTGTCGCCGTTAACCGCGTTTTATCGCAATTCCCAGAGGCAGAAATTATCTATCGGGTGTCCCGTCTGGCAGAAAATCCCTCCGATTGGCAATTGTTAAAATATGCGTCCGCGAAACTGTTTTTTCTTACTGACAGCAAAATCCGTCTAGATACCCCTGCTCGTGCCGCCGCCGCCGGTTTTTGGTATCTTCACCAACGGGACACCGAAAAAGCCGAAAAAGCCTTTGCTGTGGTACGTTCCCTCGCCTACGGGGAAGAAATGTATAGCCTCGCCCAAACTTTACACCGATTTAGTCAGGCAGCAACTCCCGATAGTATCGCTTCCCTGAAAGTTGCCCCCATTGCCGCAGAACCGTCATTACGTCCGCAAACTTGGCAAGCTATCAGCAGTTTAAATCTAGTTATCACAGAAATGGCTTTAGTCCAGGGAAGTTACTCCCAACAGGTCAGATCCCTCGCTCTTAATCGGATTATCGGGGAATTAATCGATATAGCCGACCAACAGGCGACTACTTTACCCCAAGCAGAAAAAGAATTAATCTTTTCTATCGTCCTAAAATGGCTAAAAATTAGCGCATCCATCGCGGGAACGGTGGGAACGGTAACTATTACCCAACAGATTACTAATCCCTACACTATCGGTGATCCGGTGATCGGTAAACGCTTTGTTGGTCGTGGGGATATCCTGCGGGAACTTCAGTCAATGTGGTCGGGAGATAACCTATCCTCCGTGGTTCTCTATGGTCATCGTCGCATGGGTAAAACTTCGATTCTACGCAATCTGGAGGCCTATCTTCCACCAAATGTCTCGGTTATCTACATTAATTTACAGCGCTTGGCCACAGTAACCAGCCTAGCCGAAGTTCTCCTGACTATGGCTGAGGAAATCGCCCAAACTTTAGCAATTGATGCCCCAGAAGAGGAAAAAATCTCCCAACATCCAGAAATGTATTTTAATCGTTATTTAGACCGTCTGATGCGCCAGATTCTGCCGGAAAAAGCTAAAACCGGTTTAATTATTGCCCTCGATGAGTTCGAGATAATTGAGGATTTAATCGAAGCGAATACCCTCCCCCGGAATTTCCTCGGCTATCTGCGTTCCCTTGTCCAGAGTAGTCCGCGTCTAGCTTTTGTTTTTGCAGGATTACATACCCTAGAGGAGATGACTGCCGATTATTTTCATCCTTTTTTTGGCAGTGTTTACCCGATTCCAGTTAGTTTCCTCTCTCCTGAATCTACTCGCGTTATCCTCGCTAATCCCGTTGGGGAAGACGAGGATTTTCCCCTAGACTATACCCCATCCGCTTTGGACAAAATTTATCAACTTACCCACGGTCAACCCTATTTAGTACAACTGATCGGCTTTCATCTGGTACGTTTTTATAATAAACAGGTCTTTGAGTTGCAACGTCCCCAAGATATTCGTTTTCAGGTGGAAGATGTGGAAAAAGCCATCGATGACGAGTTTTTCCAAAGGGGGAATTATTATTTTACGGGTGTCTGGAAACAGGCTAAACAAGATGCGGCCGGACAACAGGAAATTTTAATAGTTCTTTCTCCCCATCTGCAAGGATTAACCCGGGCAGATTTACTGTCCAGCACCGGATTAACTGCCACAACTCTCGACCGGGCCCTAAAAACCCTTGAAAATCATCATGTCATCGAATGCCAAGACTCCCATTATCGGATTGCTGTGGAATTATTCCGTCGTTGGGTATCGGCAAAAATGGCCTAAATTCTTTTGTTATATTTTTGGCTAATATCTCAGCCCAGAATGGGGCTTGCTTAATAAATGTGAAATGTAGGCAAGGTAAGGGTTTTGGGGGTCTGTCTTGCGAAACAGGTGCAAGGAGAGAATCGTGCTTCAAAACCTTGCGTCTTCATCGGCCCGCGTCCTGTAGGGGCGAAGCATTCGGGCAATAACCTATCACTGAAACCGTAGATTTTCTATCCGAATGCTTCGCCCGTACCTTTTCAGCAAACCCAAAATAGGGGGGTTACAGGGCAGCACGGATTCCCACTATAACAAAATAATAGAGCAAATCTGGGAATTTGTCAAGGCCTTGGCAATTTTCTGGTTAAAATTGTTTGTTGAGATGGGGTAAGGGACAAGACCCGCCCGGCCCCGACGAAAAACTTTAGTATAATCAAGAACAGTGAGTATTTATTAGCTTTTCTGTCTAAGATTGATGTTAAAGGCTGTTCTGTTCGATTTTAATGGGGTGATCATCAATGATGAACCAATCCATCAAGAGTTAATTAATGAAATCTTGCTCGGGGAAAATTTGCTGCCCCTAGGGTCGGAATTTGCGGAGTTATGTCTGGGAAGAAGCGATCGCGTCTGTTTGCGTAATGTTCTCACCCGTCGCGGTCGTCAAGTAACCGAGGAGTATCTGACCAAGTTAATTAACAAAAAAACCAGTTTATACCGAGAAAGATTAGAAAAATTAGAGAAACTTCCTATTTATGAGGAGATATACTCTTTTTTAAAACGGGTTAAGGCCAGGGATCTACAAATCGGTTTGGTGACGGGAGCAATACGCTCGGAAGTGGAATCAATCTTGCAACAGACGGGCCTTGGGGATTACTTTAGTGTCATTGTCACCGGGGATGAGATTAGCACCAGTAAACCCCAACCGGATGGTTATTTACTGGCCGTAGAAAGATTCAATCGTTGGAATTTTAATCTGCAATTGCAACCCTGGGAATGTCTGGTGATTGAAGATACTTTTGCCGGTTGCGAAGCGGCAAAAAGAGCGGGAATGCAGGTGGTTGGAATCGCTCATACCTATCCCTTCCATTTTATGCAGAGAGTGTCCAACTGGGCGATCGATAATTTCTCCCAACTAGACCTCGATCGCGTGGAAGAGACTTTTAGCCAAATCGGGGAAATAACCGAGCGATCGGGATTTTTAGGCAATCTATGACCATCTAGAGGCGATTAACAAGCTGAAAATCCCTACTTGCAAAAATCGGCAATTCGTGTTATGCTAACAAAAGTGCTAAGAAAATGCGGGTGTAGTTTAGTGGTAAAACCCTAGCCTTCCAAGCTAATGATAGGGGTTCGATTCCCCTCACCCGCTTAGGCTGTTGTGCAGTAAACGTCTAAGGAATTATCGGTAATATCAACGGCGATTCTGACTTAGAGATCGCTGTCTTCTAAATATCTCCGTAAATCTTTGGTACGCTGCTCGGTGACATTTGCCAAACAATTACTGTAAATCATGGGAGCTAGAGAGCCTCCCTCATAGGCACTTCTTTCAAATTCGCAACTGCTGTCTCTAAACTTAATCCAAGCTTGTTGGGCGGTAATTAATTTTCGTTTGCGAGCAGCTGACAGTTTTGGCAGTAGTTGTCGATAAACTTGATTTAACTTGCGATCGGCGTTTTGATAAGCGATGCTGGCACAAATGTTCATTTCGCTTTGAGTCTGGGGATTGTTACAGTTAGGATTTTGAGCTAGTTGCAAGTTTGTCGCTGCAGATGTGGGACTGGCAATGCCAGGGGTAGCCATCCCGACAGCAAACAAACTCGCTATGCTTAATACGGTTAGTAAAAACTTACCCATGGATACTTATTTTAATGACGGTAAGAAGAAGATAACAGAAATGCGATCAAACCGACCATAGCTTTTTCATTCTGCTCAATTCGTTGGTTGGCTTGGTTAACTCTATTTCATTATTTCCAAAAAAGAAAATTAGAGGAGTTGATAACTAAAAAACCCAGACGGGAACTCTTTTATAAGCAGGAGTCCCACAGCGAGGATCGATTTTAGCTTTGAATAAAACATTGGTTTCGGGATAGAACATAAAGCCAACACCTTCGCGAATCGGACCGAAAATAAGTTCGATATTCTCTAATTTGCCGGCATCTCCTTGAACGGTGACTCGTTGATGTTCTTGAAAGCCCGCTTTTTTGGCATCTTCGGCGTTGATCAATAAACAATGACGGTGAGGCATTCCCCGATATTTATCGCCCACTTGATAAACGACGGTATTATGTTGTCCATAACTGCGTCCTGTTCCGAGAATCAGGGCAATTCCGGGGGCATTTTCCGGTTGGTTAAAATCTTGCTTTTGCGGCGCTTTTAAAGTGGGTAAAAGCGTGACAGACATTTGCGCTTTTCCGGTCGATGTTGGAAAATGGGGTTCGGTAAAAATCCGTCCGCTAATGGTAAATTCTGTTTGGGTTTGATCTAATTGCCCGATCTTTTCATAACCCGGAATCGTTTTGGCGATTAACTGACGAATATAGGCGGTGTCGTGTAATCTCGACCAATCAATCGGGTTTGTGCCTAAAACCTTGACGGCAATATTTGTTAATAGTTCTACTTCCGAGATGACATCCACATGGGAACCCTGTAGATGACTGCTTCCCCGCTCGTTAAAACGGACAAAATTATTGCCCGATTCGGTTGTTGTCGGGTGAGGATTTTCAAAACGAGCGAAGACGGGTAAAATTACCGTATTTTGTCGGGCTAATCCCTGAAAATGTCCTAAATTTGGCTTAGTAGCTACATAAAAAATCGTATCAATTTGAGCTAAGGCTTTTTTGGCTTGAGTTAAATCTGGATTTGCGCCATAAAGATTACCTCCCAAACAGAAAAGGGTGTTGATTTTTCCCCGTTCGGCCGCTTCAATTAATGCCCTGGTATCATAACCGCCAGTTATATTTAATGGCTTTCCTAAAAGTTGAGAAAGTGCCTCGGCGATTTCCTGACGTAATCTCACTGTAACGCCCATAGAACCGAAGCCCTGTACATTAGAATGACCCCGGATTGGCATGGTTCCGGCTCCGGTTTTGCCAGCATTACCCGTGAGTAAGGCCGTGTTAGCGATACTGATGATATTATCTACCCCGTTTTCCTGTTGTGTAACCCCCATCGCCCAAGCGAAAACCACTCGCTCTAAATTGCCGAAAAGGGCGGCGGTTGCTTCAATTTCTTCTCGGGATAAACCGCAGGTTTTAGTAATAGTTTCCCAGGGTATTTGTCGGGCGTAATCTATAACAGATTGCCAATTTTCTGTATGGGATTCGAGATAATCCCAGCGGACTAAATTTTGTTCGATCAAAGATTTTTGTAATCCGACGAATAGGGCGGTATCGCTACCCGGAATCGGCTGTAGGTAGAGAGTAGAAATATCGGAACCGCCCCGCAATAAAGATTTAATCGGAAAAGCGGGTGAGGAGAATTTGACCAATCCGACTTCAATTTGCGGGTTAATAATAATAATTTTACCGCCGCGATCACGAATTTGAATTAATTCATTCATCAGGCGAGGATGATTAGCCGGAGCGTTAGAACCGATCAATACCACACAATCGGCTTGTTTTAAACTTTCCAGACTGACCATCGAAGTTCCGGAGCCGAAAACCTGTTTTAAGCCTACGGTCGAGGCGGCATGACAGAGATCGGAACAATCGGCTAAATTATTACTTCCTAATGCCCGGAAAAACAATTGTAAGAGATAGGCGGCTTCATTAGAAGAACGTCCCGAACTATAGGAGGCTAAAGTCTCGGACGGTTGATGAAAAGCTTGTTCGGCTAATCGATACACTTCTTCCCAACTAATACGTTGATAGTGACTTTCTCCGGCTTTTAAGAGGACGGGATAACTAAAACGACCCAAGCGGTCGCATTCTAAGGAGGTTAAGGACTGTAATTGAGCGAGATGATAGGTTTGAAAAAAATCGGTTTTAATACCTGGCATTAATTCGGAAGTAACTGCCTCGACACTTTTGAGACAACGTTGCAGACTTTCCCCCGCTTCGTTGACAAAACCGCCTTTTTGTCCCCCCGTTCCCCAAGCGCAAGCTAAACAGGCACTTTTATGATTTAAGGTTTGCCATAGTTTAATCCCTTGAGGAGAGAGGGTTTTTTCTGCCCAATATTGCAATACGGGAAAACCCCCGCCCGCTTCAATTTTGTCCGATGTTTCTCGTTCTTTCATCGCTTTTTCTCCCGATTTTTTCTCAAATCCCTCCGATAGGGAGAGTGTCCCCAGTACAGTTAAGTTTATCACCATTTTTAAAAAAGTGCATCATCAAGACATAAACGACTGGGTAAGCTACGGTTAGTTGTTGACAATATCCCCTGATTGTGATTTTATCAGACTAGGGAAAGGTCTATTGAAATGATAATTCCGATGGATGAAAATGAAGACTTTCAACATTTAGAAGAGATGATTGTTAACGAAACGGATATCTTCGAGATCGCGTTTTGGGTCAACTCGCACTCTTTACTTGCTGTCCAGACAGGGGAGCGTCTGTGTTAAAGCCGGACTTGACAGTAACCTCAACGGATAAACTACCATCAGGGTTTAGGGATGATTCTTCATGGTTTGAGCGGACTTTTCTCCCAATCTTGCTAACAATTAGGAACGGGAATTAATCGACCCAATTTTCTAAGAATAAATGAGGAATTTGTCTAAAATGTCGCAGATTTCTGGTTACTAGCCTGGCTTGATTAGCTAAGGCGATACTAGCAATTAACAGGTCAGACCTGCCAATTTTGCGAAATTTAGAAATATCTTGTAAGCGGTCAAATTGATTGGCTGCATTTGGGTCAATTAAAATTACAGGAAGTTGATTTAATAAGGTTTCTGAACGAGAGAAAAGCTCTTGTGCTTTCAGTAAATCACTCCCTGAAAAAGCCTTAAGCAGATAATCTATTCGCCCGCGCAAAATTTCGAGCTTGGTGACAATCGTAATGGCGACTTCCTCATCTTGTAAGTTTTCCAATCTATTAATAACGTTAGTGTTACCTGAGTGAAGATGAGTTAAAGTATCCGTGTCAAGAAGATACATCATTGTCAGTTTCCGAACGTCCCCTGGCTTGGTAAATAGAATCTCTTAGGTCGGCCAAAGAACTATCATCGCTTAAAGCACCTGCCTGTTGCAGAAAAATAGCTTTACTATTTGGCGAAGAGTTAGAAGGAAAGGAAGTCTTCAAGGTTTTAGCCTCTTGCTCTAATAAAGTATCGCTGTTTAATTGTTCTGATTTTGGAGTAATTGTCATAATTTCTCCTGATTATTTATTAATATTTTATCATAATGGGTATGGAAAAACTCTCAGTACAGGAAAAAAATTGTATGGAGAAAATTGCGATGATTGGGCAGAGATTTCCTCGGACAAACGACCATCAGGGTTTAGGGATGATTCTTCATGGTTTGGACGGGCTGGAGTTTTAATTTTCCCTGAATCTTTGTAGCAGTTCTTCACGGGATAAATTTGCCAAAGAAAGAAGCAATCCGGTGCGTTCCGAGATGGGAAGTTGGGCGATCCGTTCCACCAGACCAGATAATTCCGAATCTAGGCTGCCAAAGCGTCCTTCCAGAAGACTGGCTATCAGGGAATACCGTTCTTCTAAACTACCTTGTTGTATCCCTTCTTGCTTTCCTTCTAATTTCCACTCTTCCCTTTGTTGTAAATAAGCTGGTGATAAGTTCATGATGTCCTCCTGTTCTTCTGTACTTAAATTATCTCTCAATTCTAAGTTTTTGCGCCAGTTGGCCAGAATTTCTAGTAAATTCTCTCGAAAAGGATTGCGTTCTGGCAGTTCAACTAACTCTTCAACTGCTCGTTTTTGAGTTCCTCCTTTACCTAATACCCTCAACCATAAGGTGTCTTCAATTACTGGTAATTGATGAATGACAATGATGCCCGCTTTGAGAGACTTCGCTAAAAAGTAAACCCCTGTTAACCAATTACTCTCATCGCTGTGAGTCCCGAAATCTTCAATCATTCTAGCTGAAAAGGTGGGCGTTAGAATCCAGAGAACTGGTAGTTCAGCTTCTGTTAGAGTTTTGTTTGACCGTTTCGCTTTTCTCAAGATTTCGCCATGAACCGCGTATAACTTTGACAAACAACTGCGAATCTCTACCTCGGTCGGGGGATTGCGAAAAGGTTCAAATAAACAGGAAGTAGCCGCCATTTTTCCGAGTAATCCTAAAGGTAACTCAGTGGGAGGAGGTGAGCTAAATGGTTCAAACCAGACATCGATTTCTTGAACCTCACTTTTTACTTTCTTACTTTTTCTAATCGTCCCTAGAGGTGTTAGTAATTCCTCTAAATATTCCTTAGCAAATTGGTCATGAATTTGGCGAGTCATTCAAATTAATAATCAAGCATAAAAAGGACGGTAATAATTTTATTATATCATTAATTAAAAAGGAATCCAATCGACAATATCGATCCATTCTTCTGCTTCGGTAGTTTCCCAAATCATAATTAATTCTTCGGCTAGTTTTCCCATTGTTGTTGTGGGACGTATCCAAAACAGTCCCCAGATTTGTTGATTTTTTTGCCAATATTCTTCTAAATGTTCAGGCATACTGGTACGATTATCTGTCACCAAGAGTCGTTGAGATAATCCTAAATACTGTAAAACATCAGGGTCAAGAGTTCCTAACGGTGGTGTATTCGGCTCTCCAATGCGTAAAATATCTATCTCTGGATTTAACCTTAAGACAGCAACTTTCAAGCGGGGGGATAAGTTTTCATCGAGTAAAAACTTGATTTTCATACCCTGACAGAATCTTGCCTTTGCTGTTTAATTTTTCTCATCTTTTCTCGTTGAGGCGAAGGATTTTTCAAGGATTCTTGATAGCGAGTCTCTCGCCAATTCTTGAGACGCAATAAATAGGCATCAATTTTTTGCCGATTCTGTAAATAATAAGTAATAGTTGCGTAGATTTTCTCTAAACTTAGATCGGGATAGATAGCATTTATTTCTTCTGGGGTATAGCCTTCCAAGAAATAAAAGAGTACGTTGTCAATTCCGAGGCGATGACCTTTGATTCTAATATCATCTTCGGAGATAAATAAGAAATAATCTTCTAGTTGCATAATTAATTTTTCCCTTAATTTTATTTCATTTTTACCGCTTATTTATAGTATTTCCTGTTCGCAGGAGGTACATTATCAATGTTAAAAAGTTTAATCAGCAAAGGTTTAACTGTGCCACACAGGTGTGAGAACCGTTATATTAATGTTTTATCATAATTAGTTTACCTTGTGCTTCCCTTGTTTTCAAACCTTTAACCGGGATAAACCCCCGCTGCCATAACCCCGGCTGCTATGCTGGCAGCCACTATGACGGAGCTACTTTAACGGGAAGTCTGGATTATCGGCTGGCCGCCGAAATATGTCGGGAACTCGATGCCATCGAGCGAAAGAATTGACGAGATTATCGAAATCCACCTATCGACCATCGGCAACCAGCGCACATCGACCGAGGAAAGGTCAGCGCGGCAGAAACATCAGGCTGTTTTGCGGGAATTGAACGGTCTTTGCTGATTTCGGCGGTCACTGTCCCTGCCTAACGCTCTCTAATGCCATTTTTCAAAAGTAATGGCAGAGATGGTTAATTGCCCTCAACCCCAATCCCTCTCCCAGAAAAGAAGAAAAGAGTAATATACTTTCAGGTTGGGGAGGGCGAGTCCTCGTGGGAGAAGGTTGGGCAAGTTCGGGGTATAGACGCACACCGGGAGGGGTTAATTATTAGTATCGTCTCGTTTAAGGGGGATGGGAGTACACTTCTTCTGGTTACACCAATCCTCTAAATTTCTAAGATAGGAACTTGGTCTCTCCTTTTGGGCTTTATCGAGAGCATTTCTGGCTGTTGCCTGATCTCTGTACACCGAAACAAGTCTGTATTTTCCGTCACGCTGATATACTCTAATACCTAAGCTCTCCTTCCCTAATGTTGCCTCTAGTTTTTTGATGTCTTTTTCTGGAATTTCCTTCGACCTATAGCTCCCGAAAATAACAGCCCACAAATCCCCTAACTTCTCTTCTGATCCTGGTTTAACCGATGATTGACTCGATGCCTTCTCCAATGCCGCCTCAGCATCATCGACTAATTTTTGGTCAACTTCCTTCGCCTGAGTCGCAATAGCATCAACAGATTCTTGTAATCCTTTTTGTTTTTCTGGATCATTTCTTTTTGGTGATTCATATTTATTAATCAATTTGTTTAAAGCTTCTTTAATCTCTTCCAAAGATATTATATATTGAGACGATTCTTTTGCTTCTTTTGCTTCTTTTCCCCCTGGTTTATTTTTCTTTGCCGCTAACTCTATCAGTTTTTCGGTGGCTAAACGGTTTGGATACTCAACTGCTAAGTCCAAAAGATCCCTTTCATATCCTAATCTTACTAGATTACTGTAAGCTGTTTTTCTTTGTGGTTCTGCTGTTTCTGTCTCATCAAGAAATGTTATTAACGATGTTAGAGCTTCGTTTCGGTCAAGCTCCTGTTGGCTTTGGTTATAAGAGTAAGTAAACCAAAAACCAATTGCTGCAATTGCTATAGTACCAATAGTACCCAAAACATTTGCGGAAACATCGAATATTTTGAACCAATCTCTTTTATTATTGTCTGTCATTGCTTAAAATGCCTCCAGATTCAGCTGAACAATCTTCGCCGTCATCATCCCCACAGCATACTGCTCCCTAAGAACAGCGATCGCACTTTAAATTCAAAAACACGCCGCCGCCGTACTCGCCAAACCGATCTTCTGGTAATAGTCGGGAAAAGCAGACCTAGTGCTTTTTTATCTATAGAATTTTCCATCGAGAAACCATGCCAAAAGGCTCTAATTATTTCCCCCTTATTCAACTATTCTGATTCTATCTCCGATAATCTCAACCAATGAGTTTTTTTTCACAAAATTTAACGATTAGCCGACAATGAATCGCCGAAATATCCAACGATCACTAAAGTGCTTAACAAAAGAAATTATAATCTTATCGATTTTGACCGTGCCACTATCCAAAGGAATAGATTAGATTTCTTGAAAAGACCGATGCGGGGAAATTACCGAATCACCCGAACTTTTTCCTTATCGGTAAAGATCGGGCGATTTGCATATTCTTGCTATTCCTAATACATCCGAGATCGCCCGTCCTGTCGAATTTATCTTTAAACCCTAACTATCCCCGTACAATTATCAGCATATCGATCATAAACCTTGAGATAGGTTGCACGCCATGAGCGAATACCAATATTACGAATTCCACGCTATCGATCGCCCCCTCACCCAAGAGGAAAGAGCGGCCATCAGCCAACTATCGAGCCGCGTCAAACCGACGGCAACGAGTGCCAGTTTCACCTACCCGGGTAAGGTGGAACGTGATCCGAAGGAATCTTTTTCACTGGAAAAACGATCTGTTAATGTACGGCTGTAATGCCTGATTTTGTCCTATAGGTCTAATAAAGTTGTTAAGTATTGCCGTTATCGATCGAGATCGGGTTAGCTTGGAGATAGCAGTGAGCATTCAGCTTTAAACACTTAATAACTGCTAACCGAATCACTGATAAGGGGGTTTTTTCATGGCTTTTAGCCGTTCTAGCGGTATTTTGCTTCATCCCACCAGTCATCCCGGTCGTTACGGGATTGGAGAACTAGGTAGGGAAGCCTATCAATTTATCGATTTTTTGGCTCAAAGTGGTCAAAAACTCTGGCAAATTCTCCCTTTAGGCCCCACAGGGTACGGTAACTCTCCCTACATGAGTTTTAGTGCCATTGCCGGTAATCATCTCCTGATTAGTCTCGATATTCTTCGGGAAAAAAACCTGCTTAGTGAGGCAGATTTCGAGGATATTCCCGATTTTCCCCTCGATCAAGTGGATTTCGATAAATTGATCGCCTGGAAAATTCCCCTACTTAGAAAGGCGGCGAGCAATTTTGTCAAGGGTTCTGACACAATTCTTTACAAACAGTTTGCTGGCTTTTGTGGTGGCAATGCTGATTGGTTAGAGGATTACGCCCTATTTATGGCTTTATCCCACGCTTACCAAGGTAAAGCATGGATGGAATGGCCGACAGAAATTCGCGAACGTCATTGGGGTGCGTTGGAAACACCGAAACAGGAGTTACAAGAGGAGATTTTTCTGCACAAATTCCTGCAATTTGAGTTTTTTGAGCAGTGGTTAGCCCTAAAACGCTATGCTAACTCCCTCGGTATCGAGATTATCGGTGATATCCCCATTTATGTCTCCCATAATAGTGCCGATGTTTGGGCAAATCCGCAGGTTTTCCGACTAGATCCCCAAACCGGTAATCCCTTGGAAGTGGCCGGGGTTCCCCCGGATTATTTCTCAGAAACGGGGCAATTATGGGGCAATCCTCTCTATAACTGGGATTATCTCAAAAATACGGGCTTTGACTGGTGGGTACGCCGTTTAAAAGCGGTTCTTTCCCTAGTCGATATTATCCGTATCGATCATTTTCGCGGATTAGAGGCCTATTGGGCCGTGGCTTTTGGCCAGGAAAACGCTATTAATGGTCATTGGCTGAAGGCCCCAGGTTATGATCTCTTTAATACTATTGGCGCTCGTTTGGGTAAATTGCCGATTATTGCCGAAGATTTGGGCGATATTGACCAAGCAGTTCTAGATTTTCGCGATCACTTTGCCTTCCCCGGGATGAAGATTCTCCACTTTGCTTTTGGGGGTGATGCGGGTAATCCCTATCTTCCTTTTAACGTCGAACGCAACTGTGTGATTTATACCGGCACTCACGATAATAATACTACTGTGGGTTGGTTTCAGGATAACGCCAATGACTACGAAAAAGCGCGACTATATCAATATCTTGGCGCTTCCAGTGGTCAGGGAGTGGCTTGGGATCTGATTCGACTGGCCTATAGTTCCGTGGCTAATCAGGCGATCGTACCGTTACAGGATGTGTTAGGTTTAGGATCGGATGCGCGGATGAATACCCCTAGTGTCGCAGAAGGGAATTGGTCATGGCGCTATCGTCAGGAAGCTTTAACCGGAGAATATAGCGAGAGATTGCGAGATTTAGTCAATCTTTTTGGCAGAAATCGTTAAATCCCAACCCTTTTGTCGAGACGTTACCCCTAACGTCTCTTTTTGTCCGGTTAATGTGGGTGAGAATTTTTTAGCAATCTTTGCCGGATGCGATCGAGATTTTCTTGACTATTGACGGGTAAATGGGGTAGGGGTAATTCTAAATTGGGCCAATTACTCAAATCATGGCAGGGACAGGATAAACTCGATTGTCCCACCACTTCAATTGGTACGGGTATAGTACAACGAGCGCAGGGATGAAATTCCCATTGAGGGGAAAGTAAGTCTTGGATGGTTTGTTGAGTACCCTCTAGGTAACAATCGCCACTTTCAGGATCAAGCATTTTTTGCCAACAATCCTCAAACTCCGACGAATAGCGATCAGCATTGAAAATTGGCAGCGGAAATAGCATAGCTTGGTTTTTGGGACAAATAACTTTTTTTCCCAATTGAAACCAATGGGCGAGATATTGTTTAACTGCGGAGGTGTCTGACATATAGTTTGTGTGGAGGCTGCCCTGATGATTGCTCTTACCATCAATCCTAGCGTTAACTTCTGGTGTCGGACAGGTCTTAGGACGATTGATGATCGAGTTTAATGATTATTTTACTAACTGAGCATCGGGAGCTAGATTAATCCCAATAAACTCACCATTAAAGCTTTTTGGGCGTGCATCCGATTTTCCGCTTGCTCCCAGACTTTTGATTGTACACCCTCGATCGCCCCGTCGGTAATTTCTTCCCCCCGGTGAGCAGGTAAACAATGGAGAATAATCGCGTCTTTGTCAGCGTGACTCATTAGCTGTTCGTTGACTTGGTAGGGCTGAAAAATGGGAATTCGGGCATCAGCGAGGCTTTCCTGTCCCATACTCGCCCAGACGTCAGTATAAACCACCTGAGAGTCTTTTACTGCGGTAACGGGATCGTCGGTAATTAAGATTTTACTACCGGTTTTCTCGCCAATAGCCTTGGCGCTGGCGACAATTTCCCCATCCGGTTGATAGTTTGCGGGGGAGGCAACTCGCACATTTAACCCCATCAAAGCACCACCCAAGAGGAGAGAATTAGCGACATTATTACCATCCCCCACATAGGTGAGGTTAATTCCCCGTAAAGTCTGAAAAGTCTCTTGGATAGTCTGTAAATCGGCTAATATCTGACAGGGATGTTCTAAATCCGTTAAAGCGTTGATAATCGGGATGCGCGAGTAATTGGCAAAAGCTTCTAAATCCTCTTGTTTAAAGGTGCGAACTGCGAGAATATCGAGATAGCGATCGAGTACCCGGGCCGTATCGGCTAAGGGTTCCCCGCGCCCCACTTGGGTTACACTAGGATTGAGATCGATCACCTGTCCCCCTAACTGGTACATAGCGACGGTAAAGGAAACCCGGGTCCTGGTGGAGGCTTTATAAAATAGCAATCCTAAGACTTTTTTGCAGCTAGGGTTAAGAGTGCCAGCTTTAAGCTGTGCCGATAGATTGAGTAGGGCGCTGATTTCTTCGCTACTCATGTCGGTTATTCTTAAAACATCTCGTCCTTTTAAAGTGGCTACCATTGGTTTTTCTCTCGATAAACAGGGGTCTTGATTGGGCTTTATGGCAGTTAACGGTTAGCAAAAATCTTGAGTAAAGACCTTATTATAATCCAGTTTTTTCGCTATTAGGCAATTTTTCCGGAAAATTTTCATTTTGGGGGATGTTAGTCCAGCTAACACCCCCCCACTTTTTCTGTTAAATTGGGGGGGTGTTAAAAATTGTCAGATTCCCCCCTTATCAAGGAGGATCCCCCCGCCTATCGGCACCCCCCTTATCAAGGGGGGCAGGGGGGATCAAACCCCCCTTATCAAGGTAGGGCTGTTTCATTCTCCCATCAGAATATCAAAAGTAAAAGCGATCACTGTCTTTGTAAAATGAGAAGTGAACGCGAACTTTTGAAAGATATGTTGAGCTTAATAGAAAAACTAAA
>NZ_SFBV01000138.1:0-9437 GCF_007095585.1 Microcystis sp. M_OC_Ca_00000000_C217Col | reverse complement strand
CTATTGTCCATGCGCTCTCTTACTCGTTTAAAAGGAAGTTCTAAGTGAGCCTTCCAAAGAGTAAAAAGAGAGGATTGAACGCCAATTCCCGAAAATAATTTACCCGGGTCAATACCAATGGCAATCGGTTGGGTTTTGTTATCGGAAGGTTCATCGGTTAGCTGGACATAGAAAATATCTAAGTCGTTGAATTTGCCGATAGCTTTTCCTTCTTTAATCCACCGTCTAGCCCGACTAGGTTTGGTGGGCATTAACGGTTTTCCGTCTTTTGAAATAACAGGAACTCTTGCCATGGAGATAATCCTTAAGAGTGAAGTTAATGTCCCTTACCGCAACACAATCAAGATGTCTTGTCTAACAACGCTTTAGAACTAGGGAAGTATTCGGAGGTCTGTACCAGATTGTGTCTCGATGCGGTAGTCTCTACTTGCGTCGCCTAAATTGGTTTAGGCAAGCTCCGTCCCTTTTAGGGCGGGGTTAGTGACAGGAGGTTAGCGATCAAAAGGACGACGACGTTGCAAGAATTCGGGGATATCTAATCCCGCCGGTTTTGGTGGTTCGGGAGTCGGGGCCGGACTGGGTGCGGGGGCATTGATCACCACCTTGCTACCGGTGGGACGAGAGGGGGAATCGCCGGAAAAACCGGTGGCAATGACGGTAATTCTGACTTCTCCCTGCATTTTCTCGTCAATTACTGCCCCGAAGATGATATTAGCGTTGGGATCAACCACTTCATAGATAATTTCGGCGGCGGCATTGACTTCGTGTAGGGTTAGATCTTGACCGCCGGTGATGTTAAAGACTACGCCTTTCGCACCTTCGATCGAGGATTCCAGTAACGGCGAGGAAATAGCAGCGATCGCTCCTTCCTTAGCCCGAGATTTTCCGGAACCGATGCCGATGCCCATTAGGGCCGAACCCGCATCGGCCATCACTGCCCGCACATCGGCGAAATCCACATTCACCAGACCGGGGATAGTGATAATATCCGAGATCCCCTGTACCCCTTGGCGCAGCACATCATCAGCGACCCGAAAAGCCTCCTGTAGGGGAGTGTCGGCGGGTATCACCTGTAATAACTGGTTATTGGGGATAATAATCAGGGTATCGACCCGACTTTGTAAACCCCCCACCCCCTCATCGGCCTGATTAGTGCGACGACGACCCTCGAAGGTAAAGGGACGAGTCACAACTCCCACGGTCAAACAGCCGATTTCTTTGGCAATTTCGGCCACAATTGGAGCGGCCCCTGTTCCCGTGCCGCCGCCCATGCCGGCGGTAATAAAGACTAGATCGGTTCCTTCCAATGCTTGGGCTATTTCATCCCGAGATTCTTCCGCCGCTTTCTGTCCGATCGCCGGATTGCCGCCCGCCCCTAGGCCGCGGGTTAATTTTGTCCCGATTTGTAACCTCTGGGGGGCGGAGGAGTGGGCCAGGGCTTGGGCATCGGTGTTAATTGCCCAAAATTCGATTCCGGTCACGCCACTGGCGATCATGCGGTTAACGGCGTTACAGCCCCCACCGCCGACCCCGATCACCTTGATCTTGGCGACATTGCTCGGCACGATGCGATTACTACGACTTTCTTCTCGGGGTGTCATCTGTGATTCATGGGGGCGAGTAAATAATACTCCAGCATTATTCTGAGAGTAATGATTATCTTCGCTCATAGCTGAACTGGCATAATCGTTACTGTTCAGATTGGGATAGGTGGGAACGATTTCATTAATCGATGTCATTGGAATTGGAACACTCTTAGTACAAGATTCTGTTATTGGTTTGATGAATCAGAGATGCAATGTTAACACTATCACTAATATTATGTCGGTTCCAGTATCTACATTATCAGTTTCTGGTTCAGAAAATCATAATTTGGGGTTTTTGGCAATACATAAAGGGAATAATTGCGGTTATTTGCTGATCAATTCCAGTTAATCCCTACCAGTTGCCGTTACTTTGGCAACCATAGGGGCTGGCTGCGGTTTTAATTGTACAGTGGGAGCATCGGGATTGCTCAGATCAATGTAGATAATTCGCGCTAGAGGTATCTTGGATGACAATGACCGCGATTGTACGAGAGCGGTTAATTTTTCGGGCAATCTATCTTTATAAAAACCTAAATAGACCTGTCCCAGTTCGGTTTTTAGTACAAGATTACTAGGATTGCGCCAATCGATGGCGGTAACTTTAATTGATAAGTTATCAATTAAGGGATAAATTTTTTGCCACTGTTGTTGATATTGTCGGTCGTAACCAAGCACTTCTAGGCTAGGTAATTGGTTTTTGGGCAGAGTTCGACCATAATAGCTTTGAGGAATTATCGTTCCGGTGGCATCTAAAAAGCCTTGCTGTTGATGAGAACGCCAACGGGCAACAGGTTTTCTTTCTTGAATAGAAACAATCACTTTCGGGGGTAATAATTGCCGCTCGATCTTAACGTCGGCAATAGCGGGAATAGCCGCTAATTTTTCTCGCAATTGATGGGTGGGTAATTCCCAGAGAGACAGAGGATAGCTTAATTTTAGCCAAGCACGAATCGACTCGGGTGACATTAATTCCGTGCCTGCGATTTCCACCTGTCCGGCCTTGGTAATTGTCCAATAGGGTGAAGTCATCCCCCAAGCTAATCCCGTCGCTAAACCACCAACCACCAGAAAGCGACCTAGAGCTTGCCACACCTTTGATCGCCTTTGGTGGCGCAGGTTTTGTCGTTTTTGTTCCAGGGAGAGGGAAGAAAGGATTTGATCGCTCATAGGGAAAATCCAGGACAGTTTTGCTGTTATCTTAGGTCGCGAGGTGGGCTGCTGGCAACCCGATCGCTACTCAAGTAATCAGTTTGACAAAGAAAGAGATAATAAATGTTATAACAGTAGTAGTCTACAGGCGTTCTTTTGTCTGTCTCCAGTAAACCTAAACGCTCCTTTTTGCCAAGATATTTCGACGGTCAGCCAGAAAGAGCGTTCCGGCAAGAACAGCCTAATTTATCCGAAAATTACCTATGGTTATCAACAAACGCGGACTTGTTCTCGGTGCTACAGCAGTGGTCCTGTCTACCGTCGCCGTCACGGGGGCGGGATTCCGTCTCTCCCAAAGTCAAGCTTTTTTTCAGGAAAGTCCCAAGGAAACCGTTGATGAGGTTTGGCAGATCATCAACCGCACTTATTTAGATGGCACTTTTAATCAATCGGACTGGAACGCCATCCGCAATCAGTATTTAAATCGTTCCTACAAAAATCAAGAGGAAGCATACACCGCTATCCGCGAGATGTTGAAAACTCTCAATGATCCCTATACCCGTTTTATGGATCCCAAAGAGTTTAACAATATGAAGATCGATACATCGGGAGAATTGACCGGGGTAGGGATTCAACTGACCAAAGATGAGAAAACTAAGCAGTTAGTCGTGGTTTCACCCATTGAAGACACTCCCGCTTCTAAAGCTGGTGTGCTGCCTAAAGATGTGATTATCGCTATCGATGGTAAATCTACCGAAGGTATGGAACTGGAGCAAGCGGTGAGCATGATCCGCGGCAAAGTGGGGACAAGCGTTAAGATCACGATTCAACGGGGTGAGGAGAAGAAAGAATTGACTCTTACCCGGGCCAAAATTGAAATTCACCCGGTGCGCGCCCACACGGAAAACACCCCGATCGGTAAAATCGGTTATATCCGTCTTAATCAATTTAGCGCCCAAGCTAGTGGCGATATGAGTCAAGCGATTCGCGAATTGGAAGCTGAAGAGGTGAAGGGTTATATTCTCGATCTGCGTTCTAACCCCGGCGGTTTACTCTACGCCAGCATCGAAATCGCTCGGATGTGGATACCTGATGGTTTAATTGTCTCTACGGTCGATCGCAAAGGAGTGACGGAACGTCAACGGGCTAACAATCAAGCTTTGACTAATAAACCGCTGGTTGTCCTCGTCGATGGTGGTTCCGCCAGTGCCAGTGAAATTCTCTCCGGAGCTTTACAGGATCATGATCGGGCGGTTATTGTCGGTACGAAAACCTTTGGTAAGGGATTAGTGCAATCGGTACGCAATCTCAGTGACGGTTCGGGATTAGCGGTGACAATTGCCAAGTATCTTACCCCCAAAGGACGCGACATCAATAAAGATGGTATTCATCCGGATGTGGAGTCGGAACTGAGCGAGGAAGATCGCAAAAATCTTCAACAGGAACGGGATCGTGTGGGAACCTTCCAGGATCCTCAATTCAAGAAGGGTTTTGAAATCTTGGAAAAAGAAATCACTGAAGGCAAGAAAACGCCCACCAATACCGCTAAACAATAGGTTGACATTTGCCCGCTCGAATTAAACCCACCCGACGGGCGATCGCTTCTCCCCGCTCGGCAAAAGGACCCCAGTATTGACCATTAACTGGGGTTTTTCCGTTTTCTAGGGCTATAATCTGACAAATTCCCGTATTTTCCTGGACAATGTACCAGTTTTGTTCGCTATTATCCATAGATTTTTCTCCTTATACCCCAAACCCTAGGGTTGATTCATCGTAGGGTTGATTCATGAATCAACCCTACCCCAAACCCCACACCCCAAACCCCACACCCGAAACCCCACGAAAAACTTTTTGCCGCAAACCCGAAGTAAAAAATTTTTATCAACTTCTTGACAAAACCGGGGAGATAAATGCTAATATTAAAAAGGTCTGTCCAATGGGGATTAGCCAAGCGGTAAGGCAGCGGGTTTTGGTCCCGCCATTTCCTAGGTTCGAATCCTAGATCCCCAGTTTAAGATTTTTTATTCCCAGTCGGCCAATGATTGAGAATATCCTCGATCAAAGCTTCCTTGAGCCAAATGCGAGCGATAAGCGTCAGGGGGACCGCCAGAAATAGCCCTAAAAAGCCAAAAATCGAGGCAAAAAACAACTGGGCCAACAGGGTAAAAGCGGGTAAGAGCTTGAGCGACCGCACTGTTAAAATGGGCAGCGGTGAATGATGGTCGAAATATTGAATGAACAGATAAATACTGCTGTAGAGTAGTAAAACCGCCCAGGGTTGCCAGGGAGCTTCCAGAAGGGCGATAGAAAAGGGTAAAATCGTGCTTAGAACCGGCCCGAGGTTGGGGATAAAGGTGAGAAATCCTGCCAGAATAGATTGGGAAAAAGCGAGGGGAATGCCAATCAGGGATAGACCCAAGCAACTGCCCAAGGTCATAATCAACATATGACAGAAAATCCCTTTCAGCCAAGCTTTTAAATCTCGATCGCACTGTTCTAGGATCGATCGTACTCTAGGACGGTAGAAAGCGGGAAATAAACGCAGAAAACAACGGTGGTAAGCGGCAGGATCGGCGAGAATCATCAAGCTCAGGGCAATAATTAGCAGTAAGCTGAGGATAATGCCGAAAGTACCGTAAAAAATGCTCAAACCCCGGCCGGCAATTTGGTTAATCAGGGGTTGTAATTGAGCCAGCAGGGTTTTAAAGTCTGGAAAGACACTGGCCAAACTAGGATCGAGATAATCCTCAAGACGATGCACTTGTCCCCAGAGTCTTTCTATAGCTTGGGGAAGTAAACTAAATAATTGGCGAAATTGTTTGACTAAAGCGGGTATAATTCCCACAAAAATACCGATAATACCAATAAAGAAGCTAAAAAGAGTGATAATTAGGGCGTGGGAACGCTTGAGGTGATGACGCTGCCACCAAGTCACGGCTAAATTTAAAATCTGCGCCAGAAGAATCGCCATCAATAATAATAAGAGAATCTGTCGAATCTGCCAGAGAATCAACAGACAAAAGACTAACAGGACTAAACCGAGGCTGCTGCCAAAAGTCATGATGAGTAAGGAGAAAAATTCCTAATCAGTTATTGTCCGTCTCCAGAGGGCAAAAACCGTGAGCAGAAAAGGAGTAAAAACCAGAATTAAAGTGTTAAGAGGACTGGGAGCGATCGATAATAAAGGGGCAAGATATTTAATTCCCAGGGAAATCAAAGCCGATATCAAGATTATTTTGATAATAAAGCCGCTCATAGATCAATGTTTAGATGGCATAAGCACTATCTTATCCCTGAAGAGGTTAAAAATTGCTCAAAATGTGGAAATCATACCCCATCAGTTTTATTAATACTAGGGCGAAGGGGCTAGATTTTCTGGGGGAGGTCGGTTCTGAGGGAACGGGAAAGTGTGAGACAATGGAAAGAAAAGGCTTAGTCAATTAACTAGAGATATTCATTGCTAAGTGGGTGGGTGGAATTAAATATAAGATGAACGTAGGTTGGGTTGAAGCATGAAACCCAACACCTGCATGGGTTACGCTACCGCTAACCCATCCTACAAACAATTTTGCCTCCCTACTTAGGACTTAAGACTTAATGGCAAGGATGAATCTTGACAGCAAATAAGATTTACCCTGTCCACCGTCCCTATCGTGCCGCCAATAGTCACCGTGATCACTTTAACTCTTTTACACCCCAGCCAGGCCACGCCCCTACAACATTGGCAATTTGACAATGATCAATCAACCATTCTCATCGGCAGGGCGCTGGATAATCATGTAGTTCTCTATAGTGCTGTGGTTTCGAGGCGGCACTTAGAAATCCGCCATAATAATGATCACGATGATTGGGAATTGGAAAATTTAGGGGCAAATGGGACGTTTCTCAATGGCAAACCGGTCGAGAAAACCGTCGTCGTTGATGGTATGGTGGTTCGTTTAGCCGCCTCCGGCCCGCAAATTCAAATTCGTCTCATCAATGAGGACGAGCAACCAAAATTAATCCTCAAACCCCTAGAGGCTCCTTTGGTGGGCGACCAAACCCAGCCGGAAAAGGATACTATAGCCAGCTAGAAAATATTAAATTTTTATAAAGTTTTTTCAATTTCCTTAACAAAATGTAAAAATAGATACAGAATAAGAAATAAAATCTTCTAACTTGTTGTCCCTAAATAGAGACGACAAGAGAGATTAAAGTCACTTTAAAGCATTGCAGGGAGTCGGTGATATGACGTTAGCCTATCGAGGAGTTAAGTACGAAAGGGATTCTCTCCCCTTGGAGATGAAGACCGGAGATATCGGGGGTAAATACCGAGGTCAAGACTGGAATCACCATTATCCTCGCCATATGCTCCAATTAGAACCGAAACTGCATCGTCAGTATCGTGGAGTTGCCTACAGCACCCGTCCTCATCTTACCGGGCAAGTCATCCCAAGCACTTGTCCGTTGCCTGTTGTCAAACCCCCTGTTGTTGTCCAAGAGGAAACCCTTTCTAGCATCCATCTGAACAATATTCGTCTTCGTCTGGAACGTCGTTTACAAATCGCTCAAGAGAATGGTGACGAAACCCTCGTTAATCTCTTGAAAAAAGAATCCCAAGACTTAGCCTTAAACTGCTAATCTAGCAGTTTTTTTGCCACTTTCCCCTCGGTTCTGCCGGGGGGAATATTTTTGGGACTAAAAATGACACCCAGAGAAATTATCACCCTGGTTAGGAGTTTACAGGCTTTTAATTATATTAGGTCGAGGTCTATTTTAGTTCGGGTTCGGATGGGGGCGTTGTATCATTTCCACAACATTTTTGATACCTTGGATAAAAGTTTGAAAACTACGGGATTTATTTTCAGTTAGGGAAAGATGGGGGGCAATCTGTTTAGAGTGGGTTCCTGCATAATACTCTTTCACTAGCTTTTTTGGTTCTTGTTTGGCCGAGTTAAGCAGGTCTGGTTCTCTGTATTTACTTTTATTTTGTTTTTGGCCGAGACTATTTAAATTATACGCCTTGGCCACCGCTGCTAAATCTCCCAGAAACCAAGATTCTAATTCATGGCAAATAATCCGAATTAAGACTTGAGCATCACTGGCATTTTGACAAATTTTCCCTAGTTCTTTTTTGAGTTTTTGACAATCGTGGGAATCCTGATCATGGACAATAATAAATTTGGTATTGGGACTAGATTTCTTGAAAGCTTTGAGTTTTATAGGAATAGATTTGGCTAGGTCTTGTTTACCTTGATGACTAATACATATATAGCTTATTTCTGGGGGAATAAGTTTAGGCAAAAGTTCTTCTAACACATTTTTTATAGATGACTCTTCTAGCAAAAATACGATATCATAGTTCATTAGGGTCCTACTCCTTCAAACCAGCCTTGATTCCAAAGATAGCCGGGTAAATCGCCTTCCGCTACTAAGTTTTTGAGGATTTCGTTATCGGCAGCCCTATGGATTTGGGTGATACCTTGGGATTTAATTAGCCAGAAAATACTAGCTAGTGGAACCGCATTGAGAAAATCGGGAGAGTGGCTAGAAACAAATACCTGACCCCCCTGATCGCTATAGTGGGCGAATTCTTCGGCTAGTTCTTTTAATAAAGTAGGATAAAGTTGGTTTTCTGGTTCTTCGACACAGAGTAGGGGATGAGGATTGGGATCGAATAGTAATATTAAATAAGCGAACATTTTCATAGTCCCGTCAGAAACATAGCGATCAATAAAAGGGTCTTTAAAGGCCTGATCTTGAAAACGTAAAATCAAGCGACCGTCTTCGGTTTCTTTGGCTTCCACAGAAGAAATACCCGGAACTCGTTGTTTCATTTTTTCGAGAATTTGCTGAAAAATTTCGGGATATTGTTGATAAATATATTGAGCAACTGTAGCTATATTGTCGCCAGTGGTGGATAAGTGTTCAGCATAAGATATTTCTTTACTTCCTCTAGCTTCGCTAATATGAAAGTCAGAAACGTGCCAATTTTCAATCAGAGAACGAAAGGCTGTAGCGGCTTTAAAACGTTGAAATTGTCCTAATCCTTTGATTGCTAGTATATCGTTAGATTCTAGCTGTTGTTCTTCTCGATCGAGTTCTTTATCCGGTTTACTAAAATCTTCTTCGTTGGTGATAGCATATCCTTGACCAAGTTGAAAATCTAAAAAATGAAAAGGTTTACCGTGTTCACCCCGTTTATAGCGAAGTATTTCGCGTTTGATAACGGGGCGATTATTGTTTTGTCCAATTATGATTTGATAAGTAACCAGACGTTCTGTATCTAAGATTTTCATGCGAAATTGCAGCTCGATTTCAATATCTTCCTGTTCCTGACCTCTAGTGATAATTTCTCTATAACCGCCGCGAATTTGTAAGGCTTGGCGAATGTTGTTTTTGAGGGCATCTCGCAGAAAACCAAAAATATCAAATAGAGTAGATTTTCCCGTGCCGTTAGCTCCAATAATCACACAAAAAGGGGGAATATCTCTTATGTGTATGTTTTTAAACATACGATAGTTTTTTATTTTAATAGAAACAATTTTCATGATATAATCGAGTCATTATAGTTTTTTTGATTATACGATTGATCAGGTGAAGATAAGTAGGTAGGCGTTAAAAATTATCAGACACCCCCCTTATCAAGGGGGATCCCCCCGCCTATCGGCACCCCCCTTATCAAGGGGGATCCCCCCGCCTATCGGCACCCCCCTTATCAAG
>NZ_SFBV01000137.1:0-9025 GCF_007095585.1 Microcystis sp. M_OC_Ca_00000000_C217Col | reverse complement strand
GAGCCTTCGAGATGTTAGGGACTTGCGCTTTGATAATGTACCTTTTGGGCGACGCAGTGCGCCCCTACATTGTGGACAAAATCCGTTAGAGCCTTCGAGATGTTAGGGACTTGCGCTTTGATAATGTACCTTTTGGGCGACGCAGTGCGCCCCTACATTGTGGACAAAATCCGTTACTGTAGGGGCGCAAGGCTTGCGCCCTCCGATCGATTGGGATATTATTCCCACGCAAGTCCCTTATCGCAACCGAATCGGCGGTTAGGACATTGACAATCTCCGAAACCCTCTCATACTAAATCCTGTCTCCTGTCTCCTAACCCCACCAACAAACTTTTTGCCGCAAACCCTACTTAAGACTTTTGCTAGAGTTCTAGAAGAGGGCTAAAAAAATAGCAAACTAAGAAAATTTCTCCTTTGCTACTTTTGCCGTGAACAACTATGTTAAAGAAAGTCAATTATCTGCGATCGCTATCCTGTTTCCTCGCTATAATCCTCTGGAGTAGTCCTCTCGGGATTAACTCTAGCCTCGCTGTCAATGATAATTGTCAACTCTCCGAATCGGAAATCAAACAACAAGAAAATCTGCGTCAAACTTCCCCCCAAGAATATAACATTTTATTGCAGAAATATGCTGAACAATTGCGCTTTTGTCGTTCCCGACACTGGTTACAGGAACAAGCGATCTGGTTACGTCTTTACTCCTGTGATACCCGTCCAGGATCGATAGAAAGTATCCTCGATCGCATCGTGGCCAAAGGTTATAATATAGTTTATCTGGAAGTTTTTGCCGATGGTCAAGTCTTATTACCTCCTAACAATAATCCCACGGTTTGGGATAGCGTGATTAAAAATCCCGGTGCTGGAAATGTGGATTTATTAGCACAGGCGATTGAACAGGGACATAAACGCGGTTTAAAGGTGTATGCTTGGTTATTTAGCCTCAATTTTGGCTATGCTTATAGCTTAAAACCCGAGCGACAGGAGGTGTTAGCACGCAATGGTAAAGGACAGGATAGCACCTCTTTTGTCGATGATCGATCCCAAACTTTTGTCGATCCCTACAGTAATCAAGCGCGACAGGATTATTTAATTCTCCTAGAAGCCATTTTACAACGTCGTCCCGATGGAGTTTTATTTGATTATATTCGCTATCCGAGAGGAACAGGAGTCGATTCCGTTGCCGATAATGTCCAAGATTTATGGATTTTTAGTCCCGCATCCCGACAAGCTTTAATTAATCGAGGATTGAATAATAAGGGCAAATTTTTAATCGAACGCTATCTGACTCGTGGTCAAATTTCCCCTGATGATATCGTCGAAGCAGATCGCCTTTATCCCCAAGAAACCGCCCCTCTTTGGCAGGGTAGAATTCCCTTAGAAGAGGAGATGAAACAATCAGTTAAAACTCGTTTTGATCGCCTCAAATTAGAACTTTGGTTCCTGACGGTTGCCCATGCTGCCCAGGGTGTAATTGATTATATTAGTTATTTTTCTGCCCTAGTGGAACGTCAGGGAATTCCGGCTGGGGCAGTGTTTTTTCCCGATGGGAATCGTCTTGTGGGTAATCAAGGTTTCGATTCCCGTTTACAAGCTTGGGATAGTTTTCCCGCTTCCCTAGAATGGCATCCCATGTCCTACGCTAATTGTAACGATACTACCTGTGTGGTTAATCAGATCAAAAGAGTAGTGGCAAGCAGGGGAAATCAAACTCCTGTTATCCCAGCTTTAGCGGGTTTATGGGGACAACCCTATAACAATCGTCCCTCCTTAGAAGTGCAAATGGCAGCGATTCGCCTAGCTTTTCCCAGCATAGATAGTATCAGTCATTTTGCTTTTTCTTGGCAAGAACCACAATTCGATCGAGCCAGAAGATTTTGTCAAATGTAACCCCATTTACACCTCTACTTTTACTTCCTCTGTCTCTGTTTTTTCCTGTGGGGGGGGGACTATCAAAGGCGGCAGTTCCGGTTCGGCGGTGTTGAGAGTCGGTGTAATATCGACGTAGTTAATTACCGCCCCTAAAATTTTCACTTCCGCTTCTGTTAACTGGTCAGTTGCTTCACTCAAGAGACTAGAACGAGTTATGCCCTGGCGCGTTACCAGAATAATCCCGTCCGCTAGTTCTTCTAAGAGAAGAGCATCATTACAGCTAGACAGAGAAGGAGTATCGACAATCACCAGATCGAAACGGCCGCGAGAATCTTTGAGAATTAATTGTAATTCGCTCGATTCAATGATAGCTGCCGCTTGTTTTTGCGGACCGGGACTAGGCAAAATGGAAAGGTTTTCAATATTTGGGGCCAGCCGGATCGATTTACTTTTTGCCCCGTAGTAAAGTAGGGGTTCTCGGAAAGAATTGGGATCGGGAGTGACTCCGATTTCTTCGGCCTTAGAGGGACTTCTCAGATCTCCTTCTACTAACAGAGTCCGTCGGCCCGCTAAAGCGGCGGCGATGGCCAGATTATAGGCAGTGGCGGTTTTCCCCTCTCCGCCAGTAATACTGGTGACAACAACCACTTTCACCGTTTCGCCGCCGCCAACAAGTCGCAGGGTACTGCGTAAACGTTCGTAGTAGGGGAGATAATTGGCATTAGCATCGGCGAGAATCGGCTCGATTTCCTCGCCCTCTAAATTCCGGACAATGGGCAATTGTCCCAAGAGTAGTATATCCCGACTAACCAAAGCTTCCCGCAATTCTTGGGGACTGTGCAGGCGATCATCGATCACTGCTAACAGGAGAATCGTACCCAATCCGGCTAAAGTTCCCAAACCAGCACCCACCAAGAGAATCAAGGTACGATTCTTGCGGTTAAACACCTGTTCGATCGGTTGAGCAACCGGCGGTTGGGCGACGGTGAGACTACCCACGGTTTCCGCTTCTGCGGCCTGAGCATCCACCAGAGCATTGAGAATATTCTCGTAGATACCCCGTTGAAAGGCGACAGCTTGGGTTAAACGAGCTTGCTGTAGCTGTTTATCGGGGAATTTCTCGTATTGGGAGCGTAATTGCTGTTCCTGAGTCACCAAGGACTCTAATTGTTTCATTAAACCCTCGCGCTGGGTTTGCAGGGTGACTAATTGAGCCGCTAGTTGTTGACGGGTGGCATCGAGATTACTTTGCTGACGGATGCGACTGCTGGGAAGAGCGGTAAGAACGCCATCTTTTCCAATCACCTCGGCGGCTCTTTTTTGTAAGAGAGATTCGTTAACTTGCTGTTGTTTGCGTAATTTAACGACGGTGGGATGTTCGGGACGTAAATCCTTCTGTAGTCCCTCCAATTGGGCTTCCGTGTCCAATATCTGCGCTCGGATACTGGCAATAATCGGGTCGGCACTAAGGGCTGAGGAGGTGTAAGCTTGATCGGGGGTTAAATCGAGTTGTTCACTCAGACTATTAATCTGTCCTTGAATGCCTTGCAGTTCTAGGCGAATTTCTCGCTGTTGCTGTTGACTACTGGTGATCGCGGTGAATAAACTCCCGTCTTGAATCGCCAATAAATCTGAACCCTGGGTACTAATGTAGCGATAAAACTTTTCTTCGGCTCTGGTTAAATCTTTTTGGACTTCGTTCAGTCGGACACTGAGAGCTTCTATGCGGGCGCGTAACTGGGAAGTATTCAGCCAGCGACTGTATTCCACCATTTCCTTCATCAAGGTTTCGAGAATTAACTCCGCCTTGGACTGGGAGTCGGCCGTTAACTCTAAAAGTACCTCTTGGGGTTGGTCGCTATTATTTTTTTGTCCCTCCGCTTCACCGGGGAAGGTTATTTTTAAATCCTGATCGCGAATTTTAACCATCTGTTCCTGATTAAATTGCAATTTTTTGGCCGCATTGACCAATACCCGGGGAGACAGCAGTAAATCGCGATCAATAGCCCGCCCTTGTTCTTGCAGTTGGGTTCCTGTACTGGTAAAAGCCGGCGGCGGCACCCGGTAGGCCAATTGTCCCACCGCCCGATAAAAGGTGGGGGGTTTCTCAGGATCGGGTAGGAAAGCAAAGATCACAGAACCGCCTAAACAGACGAGGAAGACGAATATTCCCACAAATTTGTTCTGATCTAGCGAGATGAGAAATCGTTTAACAATTGGTAGAGCCATAGCTTTTTAATGTATTCCCAGATTCTTTACATTTTAGCGGTCAAGAGTGATTCTCGCCCTTGAAATCCTAGCTTATGAAGTTGTGTTAAGGAGTGAAGGGAGCAAGTTGCCCCTCAATTATTGGAAGTTATTGAATTGATTGCCAAAGTCGAGAATTGTATTGGTAAAACTGGAAATATCCCGGATGGGTTGGGTAATGATATTAAAAGCGGCGAAAATCTCCCCTAACAGGGTGCGGGTGACGATAATTACGTCCTGATCTTCTAAGGGAACATTTTGGGAGATATCTCCCCTAACTGCCGCTATCGGACTCAAAGTTTGACTAACAATTCCCCCTTTGGCACTATCAAAACGGAGCAGGGACACTTCATTGACATTAATCCGCAGGCGATCGGAAACCGGTAAACTAGCCACTACATCAAGGAAGCTACTGCCATTAGGAATCGAAACATTTCTCAGGGAAATTCCTGAAGGAATTGAGGGAGCTAAAACCCTGACGGTGATATTCTGCTGGGCGAGGGTGGTTCTAGCCACCAGGGTGCGATTATATCCCGTCTCTTGGCCGACTTCTAACTTGGAAACAATCACGGCATCACCTCCTTGCAAACGCAGATCTGGCAAGCGTTCCCCTTTAATTAAGGGAGTATAAAGGTCAAGTTTCTCCTCTAATACTGTACCATCGACTAAAACCCGACGGACAACGATCGAACGCAGATCGGCTCTGGGGGTGCCGCCACCCGCCGCCAAAAGTACCTGCGCTAGGGGAGTATTAGGAGCAACACTATAAAACCCCGGTCGCTGTACCTCTCCCAGAATGGTTAACTGGACGGGACGGGCAGTGGTTAAAACAGCAATCACTTCCGGTTCCTCCCGCAGGTATTTTCGCCCCAATTCGAGGCGGATCTTAGTTTGCACTTCGTCTAAAGTCAAGCCCAGCACCGGAATACGCCCTAAAATCGGCACCAGAAAATTACCATCGGGATCCACTGGCCCCGTGGAATTAAATTCGGGAAAATCGGGAACCGAGACAGTAATTTGATCGCCGATATCGAGTCGATAGGACTGAATTTGTCGGGATTGGCGATTATTGGGAGAGTAAACCGGTGGACTGTAGCCGGTAGGGGGAATCGTGTTTTCAGGAAAGGTGGGATTAGGCGGTTCGGGGGGCAAAAATTCCAACCCAGTTCCGGGTTGAGTCTGGGGTATGGACAAAGAACCCTGGGCCTTGAGGCTCTCGGAGGGAATTACCCATAAGAACCCTGTCAGACTAAACCCTGATAAGGCTATGGCCCCGGTTCTGAATAAACTAACTGGCAAAAACTTGTTGAGCATTGGTAGAATCATACAGATATATCAATTTATTTTCTGAGAGTTATCTAGTGGGAGAGGAACAAAGAAGCTATTAAGGACTAGAAAAGTGCCTTGAGCTAGTTTTTTTTAAACAGATAGTTGGGAGCAGAAAAACTACTTTTCTTTTTTGGTCTCAGGCAGAGAAGTTAATTGACTTAAGACATTTTGTTCTAAGTAACTTTGAACTTCCTTGGCGAGATTGAGAGCAAAGGGAGTGAGAGTTTGCAGTTCTTTCGTCGGTTCTAAGGGAATCAGCAAGGAAACGGCTATCCAGGGTACTCTCTGTCTTTTTAATTGCGCCCATTGGTCAAGCCAATACCAAACAGAGGGATCGTAATGACCACCACCTAGCCAAGCATACCATTGCACCACGGCAAAGGTATTTTGTGTCCAGGCACGATAGAATCGAGCCTTGGCCTTTCCTCCCGACTGGGTGGGGATTAATAGCTCGGTTGTTTCCCCCTGATTCCAACGACTAATCGAAGTGATATCCGACCATTCTAATCCTGGTTGATTTTTATAGTAGATCTGTGGCTTTAAAAGCACGGTGATCCTCTTGCCCTCAGGAGTTTCCACCACTTGCACCGACCATTTTCCCTCACCGATTTGTCCTTGCTGCTGATCGATGGTTTTCAGGTCAGAGAACTTGATTCCCGATTCTTGTAGAGTCCGCATTTTTTGAATGTTACCGATTCTTGGTTGATCCACCCAAGACCAATGGCCAGAAATTAAATTGGGCAGGATACCGCCTAAAATCAACAGCAGCAGCAAGCACAACAGTAGTGAATAATTACCCGGTAGCTTTTTTTTGATTTTATCTAACACTAAACTTACCTCGGCCGGAATTTTTCGACTAATCATCCTGGTTACCTTCCCCTTGAGCTAGGGACTTTTTCTTAACCGCCTCGCGATACTGCATGATTTGGAAGACCAAAAGGATCAGTAATAACATAAAGACGGAGTATAAATCACCCCCCCAGCCATCGTGGAGTAATTTGAAGTTTTCCTCTTGTCCTGTGCCGTGAAACCAAGCTAAAAGCGCGTTACGAACAATATTAGCCCCGACACTAATTCCAAAGGCACTGAGGAGCATAAAGCGGGTTTTACGACCGTTTTCGATGGTATCAGTCCAATGGAGCAGCAGGAGGGTGACGTAAAGACTGCTAAATAACATTTTCAGCCCCGCACAGTAGGGAGCGACTTCCACCATCCTGCCTTCTACCGCTACATAGATACCGTCAACGGAGACATCTAGGCCCGCTTGCTGGAGAATAAAACCAGCGCAAGCAGCAATAAAAACCTGTAGGGGTAGGGTATAGGGAGCGATCAGGTAGGGTATGGGATTAGGAGTCGCTAAAGCTGTTAAAAGCAGGGGAAATCCCTGTAATTTTAAACCTTCCGTTCCTTTTAACCAGAGACAGATTCCCGCTAAAATAATCGGGAAAGACATACTAACCCAAAGAGAGGAACCGAGGAGATAAAAAATCGCTCCTAGGGTTAACAAAAACGCTCCGAGGGGATGGGAGCGATCTTCGAGGCGTTGCCATTTTTTGCGATTCTGCCAGACAATATAGGCGGCATAGGGAAGGCCGATCAAGCCGTGGCTAAAGTATTCGTGTTCGATGCCGATCGATTCATTCAGCCAACCATCATACCAATGAAAGATCACCGGACCATAGATGACCGCCAAGAAACCGATAATCAGCCAAGATTGCCGATTTTTCTGGGAGACGGGGGATAAGGAAGGACTAATACCCATAGGACAGAGCGATTTAGTGACAAATTCTGAATTTATGTTACCCGATGATCGCAGTGATCTGTTCAACCACGATGTCAATTTGCTCCTCGCTGATACCGGGGTACATGGGCAGAGAGACAATTTCTTCACAGAGAGTCTCTGCATGAGGAAAGTCTCCCTGTTGATAACCCAGGTAGCGATAGGCCGGTTGCAGATGACAAGGAATCGGATAATGAATGCCGGTTTGAATACCGACGGCAGTTAATTGTTCTTGTAGTTGTTGGCGATCAACCGGACAATGGGGGAGTACGCGAATAACGTAGAGATGATAGACATGACCGGTCTCGGTTTCGTCTCGTATGGGTAAAATGCCCTTATCGGCTAAAGGAGCCAAAAGCCGGTCGTATTGTCTTGCCGCTCGCTGACGGGCCCGATTCCAGCCTTCCAGATGGGGTAATTTAACATTTAAAATGGCGGCTTGTATGCTGTCTAAACGACTATTAGTGCCGATATCGGTGTGAAAATACTTGCTCGGTGCGCCATAATTTCTTAAACTACGGGCTTTTTGGCTAATTTCGGGATCATTGCTCACTAACATTCCGCCATTGCCAAAAGCACCTAAATTTTTACTGGGATAAAAACTAAACCCCGCCGCCACACCGACACTGCCGGCGCGATAACCTTCTCTACTGGCTAAATGGGCCTGGGCCGCATCTTCAAAGATAGTCAGATTATGGCTGCGGGCAAAATCCTCTAATTTTTGGGGTGATACCATCTGTCCGTACAGGTGTACGGGTAGAATGGCGCGGGTGTTGGGGGTAATTTTTTGGGCGGCCGCTGCGAGGTCAATTAAGGCCGTATCGAGGTGACAATCAACTAAAACTGGTTTGGCCCCCGCTTGAATAACACCCATGAGGGTAGCGACAAAGGTATTAGCGGGGACTAGCACTTCATCCCCGGCACCGATGCCGTAAGCTTGTAAAGCCAGGGCAAGAGCAGCAGTGCCAGAAGCTACTCCCACAGCATACTCGACTCCGCAAGCTTGGGCAAAGGCGGTTTCAAATTCGGCTAAAGCTTGGCCTAAAACAAAATCTCCTCGGTCGATAACTGTTTGGATTGCCTCGGTAATTTTTGCTTGTAGGGGCCGATTTTGCCAAGTTAAATCAACAAAGGGAACTTTGATTAAATGGGAATTCATCTATTGCTTGTTTAGGGAGATATTATTAATTATCAAGAGACTAGCATAGGTTTGATCAAGTTGTCTAGATTTGTAGGCTCTCTTGTCCTTGTGTTCTTTGTGCCTCTGTGGTTTATCCTTAATCCTTCTGGGATAACCTGAGAAAAAGTATAGGCTAGGCTAGATTCTAACCCAGCTAAACCAAGAGAGCCGATTGGTATTCAGGGGGTTTGGCCTTGACTTGGCCAAAAGAATCAAGTTGACTGCCTAGCTATTTATTTTTGCCGCCAAACTTTGAAGATAATTACTAAGTGGGTGGGTGGAATTAAATATAAATAAAGAAAATCTTTTGTACCCCAAATAGGCAAGACAAAGTAACGGCACCAGTCATCCGTTTTGTCAGCGATGAAATTGTTCGGAAAACTGGACTAAGCGGGTGCTTGCCAGCATTTAAGTAGTCATGCAAAATTAATTACCTGCCCGATCGAGCTAAAACCCTTACGGGGCAATGATCGTCATGTGTAAATAATTTTGCCTAGGTACTTATTATCACGAATCATGGCATTGAGGATAACCAGCAATTTCCTCATACAGGCAACTAAGGCCACCTTTTTCAACTTGCCATTGGTCAACAACCGTTCGTAGAACTTCCGAATCACCGG
>NZ_SFBV01000136.1:0-19828 GCF_007095585.1 Microcystis sp. M_OC_Ca_00000000_C217Col | reverse complement strand
CAAAAAATATAGAAGAGCTAATGCAAATTAGCCGCTATCGGTTGAAGGATTACATCAAAGGACAAAGAGCGATATCGCTTGCCCTATCTACCTTCTAGCTCGCTTGTCCCCCTCTCAGGGCGAAATTCCTTTTTTAGCTATTTAGTACAAATGCTCAAACTTCCTCTCCCTTCTTCCCACTCCCCACTATCCTATACCTTTTAAACGGGATTTAGTAAGTAGCTAGACACAATTAATTAGGGTTTGCGGCAAAAAGTACGGGCGAAGCATTCGGATAGAAAATCTCCGGTTTCACCGATAGGTTATTGCCCGAATGCTTCGCCCCTACAGGACTCGGGCTGATGAAGACGCAAGGTTTTTAACGACGATTCTCTCAAAATCTTGCACCTGTTTCGCGAGAAAAGCCATAAAACCCTTACCTTGCCTACATTTCACATTTATTCAGCAAGCCCTAATTATACAGGCTCTTCGTTACTTGTTTAATTGATTAGTTCGCTCTAGAGCAAAAACAATTGACAAAAATCGCTAAATGCCTTTCTCTATAAGGGTTCCATCCCTTATAACCCCCGTCCATTGCATAACACAAACCGAAGAGCCATTATACATATCTAACCACCTCTTGCCTTTTGCCTCCGGCCTTTGTTAGCTTATTCTTTTTTGTCGCTACCGGGAAAAGCTCGACCTTGAATATTTTCTAAAGCTGAAACTGCCGCCCTGGAACCGGCCATAATATCTCGTTCTTCTCCCCCTAAATATAAGCGGCCAAAACTGCCCACGGAAGTAACGTGTAGGATATTAATTAAAGCAGCTTTTTCGGCCTGATTAGCGGCTAGGGAAGCGTAGGCAGCAGGTTGCACTTCTAAAACGTACAAAGTCTGTCCCGCCATTAACATCATACCCCGAGAACTCCGGTTAATTAATTGGGCTTGGTAAGCGTCAATGTTGCGAATAATTTGGCTAGAAACAATTTGCGGTTTCAGACAATCGCGCTGACTAACGCCTAAATACTGCAAAATTGCCTGACCGGCCGCCCTCACCTCTCCCTGACTGCTAGAATGGAGTTCTAGCAGTCCATAGAGTCGTTCTACGAATAGAACCCCCGGACGAACCACGGCGGATTTGAGGGCAATATCGGTGATGCGATTAATCTCGATACCGGGGGAAATTTCAATCCAGAGGGAAGCATCCCCGGGTAAGGGTAAAAATCCTTGGGCGACTGTACCGATGTAAGCAGCGTGTTGAAGCTGTAGATTGTCAAGATAAACGTAACTGCGAAGTTCTACACCCAAGCTAATTTCTCCCTCTTTCTGTCCTCTAGCAAATCCCCATTGCAACCCCGGAGCGATGATTAATCAATCCTTAATTAGGGCTTAGGCATTACCATCTTTCACTATAGTATAGAATTGACTGCCCTTAAATTTGCTGGGGAGAAGCGGTAAAAAAACTATAATTATGGGGACAAACTCAGGGACAACCAGCATGACGATTCTTTTAGGGGGAGATATCGGGGGAACTAAAACAATCCTGCGTTTAGTGGATTGCCAAAACTCACCAGATAGTCCCCAACCCCTGCTAACTACTCTCGATCAAGAAATTTATCCTAGTGAACAATACCCCGATCTGGTGCCGATCGTCCAGCAGTTTTTGGCCCGACAAACCACTATTCCCCCGGTGGAAAAAGCTTGTTTCGGTATTGCCGGTCCTGTGGTTAACAATAGTTCCGAATTGACTAATTTAAGTTGGTCTCTCACTGGCGATCGCCTAAGCCAGGAGCTGCAGATTGAGCGAGTAAAATTAATTAATGATTTTGCGGCGATCGGTTATGGGGTGTTAGGATTAGCCCCAGAGGAGCTGCACAATCTACAGTCGGCCCCCGCAGTACCAGAGGCCCCGATTGCGGTTATTGGTGCGGGAACGGGGTTAGGAGAGGGTTTTTTGATTCCTGTGTCGAAGGGTAAATATCGGGTGTTTGCTAGTGAGGGTTCCCACGCCGATTTTGCCCCTCGCTCGAGTTTAGAATATCAACTATTAAATTATCTCTTGGATCTCTATAATATCGAGCGCCTTTCGGTGGAGCGAGTGGTTTCTGGTCCTGGAATCACTTCTATCTATCGATTTCTCCACGATAGTAACTATAGTCAGTCATCACCAGCCATGGCGGAAATTTACCGCACTTGGTTAGAAGAAATGGGTAAACCGCAAAAAACCGTCGATTTAGCGGCTAAAATTGCCAGTTTTGCCCAAGATGACTTGGATGATCTCTGTTATCAAACCATGAAAATCTTTGTCGAGGCCTACGGTGCGGAAGCGGGCAATTTAGCCCTCAAGTTGCTTCCCTACGGAGGATTATACATAGCGGGAGGGATTGCGGCCAAAAATCTTCCTCTAATGACTGAGGGTAGCTTTATGAAGGCTTTTCGGGCTAAAGGTCGGATGAGGGAGCTATTAAGCAATATTCCCGTTCATATCGTCCTTAATGCCCAAGTGGGACTAATGGGGGCAGTTTCCTGCGCTAGTCAGCTATGAGCGATGGTTTACTGGAGATGGCTAGGGATTATTTTCAGAATAGGATCGCCCCGCAAGCGGCCCGGATTGATCACAACCCGATCGCCCTACAATCAGCTTTACAGGGTATGGGCGAGCGCTGTTTGTTAGCTTTGCGTGTTCCCAAAGAATGGGGGGGGGCGGGATGGGAGGAACGCACCTATCAACAATTCCAAATCCTCGGCGCTCGTTATTCCGGCGCTTTAACTTTTCTGCAAACCCAACACCAAAGCGCCGCTAATCAATTAGCCACCAGCAGCAACCAAGACCTGAAAAAGCTTTATCTCCCCAAAATGGCCCGGGGCGAAAAGCTAGTGGGGGTGGGGTTTTCGCAACTACGTCGTCCGGGGGAACCAATGATGAAAGCGTTTCCCGTGACCGGCGGCTATCAACTCTGTGGACAGGTCCCCTGGGTGACGGGATGGGGCTTTTTTGAAGATTTTATCATCGGGGCGACCCTCCTGGACGGGCGATCGCTGTACGGTCTTTTACCGCTGCAAGCTCTCCCCGGTCTGCAATGCAGTCCCCCGATGAAATTATTATCGATGAGTGGGACTAATACGGTGAGCCTTACCATACAAGACTACTTTTTGTCAAGGGATTTTATTGTTAGTTTACAACCAGCGGCGGCGATCGAGGCCAGCGATCAAAAAAATGTTCTCCATCATGGTTTTCATGCCCTTGGCTGTGCTTGGGCGGGCTTAGATGTTATTTTTGCGGTTTATCGACAAAAAGGGCTAGAAAGCCTAAAAAATGCCCATCAACAGCTAGAAAAGGCCCTACTGTCCTGTCAAGAAAAAATGTTAAATTCCCACCAGGCCAGTTTTGCCGAGAAATTGCACTGGCGCGGTCGGGCGATTAATTTGGCTCTACAATGCGCTCAAGGGGCAGTGATTGCCTCCGGTGGGGCGGCGAATATTATTGATCATCCGGCGGGGCGAGTCTATCGGGAAGCTTTACAGTTTAGCGTTTCTGGACAAACCAGCGCGGTGATGGAAAATAGCCTAGGGCAGTTGCTCTGGCTGGGGGGTCAATGCTATGATTAGGGAGACTTTTGCGGGTATAGTTCAGTGGTAGAACGTCACCTTCCCAAGGTGAATGTCGCGCGTTCGAGTCGCGTTACCCGCTTCTGACGACAATTGATTTGACATACCCCACGCCGTAAACGGACGTGGATTCTTCTAGCATCACTGCTGTGAATTTATGGCTCAACGAGTCCACTTGAATTAGATTCCTGGCGAAATCCTACCCAGAGGTGGTTCTCTCCTCAGACTTTCGCTCCCTTACAGAAGCCTGTTTTCGTATGCCCTACGATACAGTTCAAAACCTCTAAAATAATTGGTTTCTTTGGTACTTGGTGCTGAGAATTTTTACCTATAGGAGCATTCCCCTATAGAACCCCATAACTCTAGTTTTCCAGGTGCGTTCATCGGTTGATGACTGGGTTTTTTAAGCGGTTGCTTACCCGGCCCCCTATTCTTAGTATCATACATCAGATCAAGTCGCCCTAAAAGGGCGAGGCTTTAAACCCAATTTTTTGGTAATATATCAATTAACTGGCAAGATGGGCTTGGTCAAGTTAACCCCTTTGGCTGTTAACCGTCCCATCAAGCTGCTCTAGGGCAAAGATAATGCTATCGCTACCATGAAACTAATTATCGGGGGACGTTACCAAGTTATTAAACCTCTAAGTCAAGGGGCTTTCGGTCAAACTTTTTTAGCCCAAGATAACTATCGCCCCGGCCGTCCTCAATGTGTGGTCAAACAGTTAATCCCCCAAGTGGTTAACGAAATTACTATAGGATTATTTGAGAGTGAGGCCAGAGCTTTAGAAAAACTCGGCCATCATCCTCAAATACCGCAATTTTTCGCCAGTTTTCAGGAAAAGAAGTCTTTTTATCTCGTTCAAGAATTTATCGATGGTCACGATCTTAGTCAGGAAATCTCTAAGGGTAAGCGTTTAGAAGAGAGTCAGGTAATTCAGTTATTAAAGGATATCTTGGAAGTTCTCGCTTTTGTCCATCAAAATAACATTATTCACCGAGATATTAAACCCGATAATATTATCCGTCGCCAAGAGGGCAAGCTAGTTTTAATCGACTTTGGCGGAGTCAAACAAGTGGGGACTCAATGGCTAAAAGCAAAACAGAGCAGTGTGTCCATTGGGATTGGCACCCCTGGTTATATGCCTAGTGAACAGGCGCAAAATAAACCGCGATTGTCTAGCGATGTCTATGCCGTGGGAATCATCGCTATTCAAGCCTTAACCGGTCTCAAACCGATGCAATTTCCCGAAGATGCCGAAACCGGAGAAATCGCTTGGCGCAATCATGCCGATGTTAGAGACGATCTAGCAGTTATTATCGATAAAATGACCCGTTATGACTGGCGTCAACGCTTTCCCTCGGCAGTAGAAGTTTTAGATGCCATAAAAGATTTAAGGCAATTGCGTCAACAACAAGCTTTAGTGCGGGAAATTTCAGCAGAGGATTGGTTTTATCGCGGTAATGCCCACCTCGATTTGGGGGAGAATCGCGAAGCAGTTCAATTGTATCAGCAGTCCCTGCGGAAAAAGCCCAATTTTGTCAATGCTTGGTATAATCGCGGTCTGGCCTTGCAACGATTGGGGCGTTTTCCCGAAGCTTTAGGGTCTTTTAATCAGGTAATTCAATTAGAGACTAATAATGCTCGGGCTTGGTTTTATCGCGGCATCGCTTTAGCTAATTTACGACAAATCAGTGATGCGATCGCATCTTGGGATAAGGCGATTCAACTGCAGCCAGATTATCTGGAAGCATGGCATTACAAGGGCATGATTTTCTGTCGGATGCAACATTATGCGGAAGGTCTAGCGGCTTATAATCAGGCCCTGGCCATTAAATCCGATGCTAATGTTTGGTTTAGCAAAGGCGAAGCTTTACGGGAATTAGAACGACTCAGTGAAGCGGTCGCAGCTTATAATAAGGCTTTACAGTTACAACCCCAAAAGGCTGAGGCATGGTATCAACGGGGTTGTTGTCTCTACAAGTTAAAATGTTTCTCGGAAGCAGTGGTTTCCTTTAACCAAACCCTACAACTAGAGCCTAGCCATCAATTAGCTCTCCAACAACGGAATTTAGCCCTGAATCACCTGAAATTGTAGGCAGCAAGCCAGCATTTTGGTTCTCTTGGATTTGGTGGGTAAAATTTATTCTAAGATACATTCCTCCTAGCGAGGGGGTGGAAGGAACCACTCCAGACACAGAGGACACAAAGATTGATCGCTTCTATAGTAAGTTAAACTGGTCGCAACGCGCTCGCTACGCGAGATCACACAAAGAATAAGAGAGCCGATTTTGACTCTTATTCAGATAAAATGGGCATACTAATATTATTGACAAGATGGGCGAAATTTGGATGTCTTCTCTTGAAACAATAGCAATCAACCAAAGATTTGAATATTTATTATCGGTCCTGTCAGCAGAGCGATTTCTCAAAAAACGGCTCTTCTCGACTTTGTGTGATAATTTTTGCTTATTTAAGGTTAAATGCTTACTGGGCAAGACTTTTAGGACTATTTTGAAAGAAGAAACTATCAGTATAGACCTCGTTTACACACAGAAACCAGAAGAGCCAAAAAACAGGGAATTGGCAATGAAGTTCCTTTTTTTATCTGTCCTTACCCACCTCAAGACAGTGTTGAAATGGAACGTCTGCAAAAGCAACTGGTTAGTCAGTTGCATCAAAAAGGGATTCGCATATTAGAGATCAATCTTTATGATCTCTGTCTTGAATTATTGAGGGAACGGCAGATATTTGAGCAAATTCTCGATATAGAATCCTCCATATCTAAAGGGGAACTGAAAGAGCTTTTACAAAATGTGTTAGATTCGGAGAGTCATTTAATTCCAGCCCTAGGCGAAAAAATTGCCGAAAATCCGTTTGATGTCTTGTTTTTATGGGGTGTTGGTCAAATTTTTCCCTATATTCGTTCCCATAATGTTCTTAATAACCTCCAAACCACGAACAACAACCAACCGACGGTAATGTTTTTTCCGGGGGCCTACACCTATTCCCTAGAGTCGGGAGCCTCTCTCAATTTATTTGGACTCTTACGAGATGACAAATATTATCGAGCTTTTAACATTTACGAGTACCAAGTTTAAGGGAGAACTAATTATGCAGTTAAGTAGAATTTTTGAGAAACAAGTTAGTCGTCCTATGGAAGGGGTAATCAAAGCGGATGCCAATGATGAGGCGAGTCTGCACGCTGAGTGCCTGACACAAGTGTCGGAAACCCTTGAAATAGCGTGGAAAGAGAAAAAGGTAGCAGGATATGGAATGCTGAGATTAACAGAACATCAGCGAACCTCCCATGTCAACCACTACCAGTCTCTATGCTCAACTACTTTCTTTACTGTGTCAACACAGCCAATGGCGAGACCTGCGACACCTCAAGGCATTAGCCTGGATGGTCACAGCAGTAATCTCTAGCGGGAAATTAAGCCTGCCAATGTGGGAGTCCTACGTCCCTAGTCGTGCAACACAGGCACAAAGCACCGAACGCAGATGGCAGAGATTTATGGGCAATCATCGAATTCGGGTCAAATCCCTGTATATTCCTCTGGTGCTAGCCGCCATCAGTAGCTGGAAAGGCCATCGACTTTACTTGGCATTAGATACAACTGTATTGTGGAATCGCTATTGTATGATTCATCTGTCGATAGTCTGTTGCGGTCGTGCAGTCCCCCTGTTATGGCGAGTGCTAGACCATCCGAGTGCCACCGTCGCAGTGAACACCTACAAACCGATGCTGCGCGATGCTCAGCGATTGTTGAAGGATTATCCCGATGTCATGCTCTTAGCCGACCGAGGGTTTGCCAATCATGGTTTGCTCAGTTGGCTGCAAGTCAGTGGATGGCATTACTGCTTACGTTTACCTGGCGACGTTCTGGTCCATGGGGTTCGGCGACATCCTATCGAAGTCAAATATCTCTGGCCTGCCAAAGGAGAAGCCATTCTTTACGATCAGGTCGGTCTGTGGACAGACGGCATCTATCGATGCAATCTTGTTCTGGCAAGGGTCACGGGAGTCAAAGAACCTTGGGCTGTCATTACTGACGAAACCCCCTCTCTGAACACTTTATGGCAGTACGCCTTGCGCTTTCGGGTCGAGGAGTTATTTTTAGATTCAAAATCCGGTGCTTTTCAACTTGAAGACTCCGCTATCCGTTCTGCTCCTGCTTTGACCCGTCTGTATTTGGTCGCAGCCCTTGCTCTTCTTTATGCCACTACTCACGGTATGGCCGTTCAACTCAATGGTCTTCGCTCTCAGGTTGACCCCCATTGGACGCGGGGTCTCAGCTATCTCAAAATTGGTCTTCGTTGGCTCCAGGGCGTTGTCCACAAGGGCCGCTCTTTGCTTTCTCCTATCCCTTTGTTCCACTCTGACCCAGAACCCTGTTTCTCTTCTAAGAACGCTCTCTCCGATTACTATGACCGAATATGGTTTTCCCGTGTTCACTCTTTGCTCTGTCGTCCTTGACCTGCTACCCCTGACACAAGATGTGTCAGGCACTCAGGGTATAAACATTTTAGAGAGCAATTTGAGAACTTGTGGAATGGTTGTGGGCAAAGGCACTTTTCAGGAGTAGAGGTGCATAAATTAGTCGAAGAGGTGCGAAATGTTTCGAGCAACTAACCAAGCCGTATAATGTGGGATCTGAGGTGGACGATTGCTTCCTCAAATTCGTCTCATGTCAAAGTTTGATACAATTCATTCAGGATTGAGCCTTCTGCGAGGGATGGGGACTATGCGATCAATTGAGCAACTGACTGAGGAAATATTGTCGCTGCCTAGCGAATCAAGAGCATTCCTAGCAGACAAGTTGGTGGAAAGCTTGGAATTCGATACCGACTCAGCAATTCAGGCAGTTTGGGTAACTGAAGCCAAGCGCCGAAGAGATGAGGTGCGAGATGGTTCTATTCAAGCAATTCCAGGCGAAGACGCTTTAGCCCAAGTCAGACGGCTGATTGAGCCATGAGGTACGTATTTCATCCTGAAGCGCTGAATGAATACGCTGAAGCAGTTCAATACTACACAGAGCAGAGAGTTGAGGTTGCTCAAGCGTTCATAAACGCGATCGAGGATACAGTTTATCGGATCAGGGAGTCTCCAACCCGTTACGCTGCAATTGATGAAGATGTTCGGCGGTGTATGGCGCGTAAGTTTCCTTACGGTGTTCTCTACACAATTGAGCAAGACTACATTCTGATTTTGGCAGTCATGCATTGCAGTCGTGAGCCTGGATACTGGAAAAATCGCAAGTAATTGAAGTTGCCATCTGCCTAACTATTGAAAGAAATGCCAGCATTCTCTTGCGATCGCCCAATCTTCCGCCGTGGCAATTACCATCACTTTTACTTTAGATGTGTCGGTGGCGATATCCTCATCCCGGGGACGAGCGGCATTTTTAGCCAAATCTAACTCTAAACCCAAAAAAGACCAGCCTTGACTGGCTTTTTCCCGCACTAAAGCTGAATTTTCGCCGATTCCTGCCGTAAATACCAAGACATCTAACCCCTCTAGAGAAGCGATCATCGATCCGATTAAACTTTTCAGACGATGAATATACATCTCAAATGCTAATTTTGCCCTCTCGTTGCCTTCGTCTATCGCCGTGGTAATTGCCCGCATATCCCCAGAAATACCCGAAATTCCCTTTAAACCCGATTCTTTATTGAGTAAACTATTTAAACTATCGGGATTATATTGATATTCTCGCTCTAGATAAATCAGAATCCCTGGATCGATCGAACCGCTGCGGGTTCCCATCATCAATCCCTCTAGGGGAGTAAATCCCATAGTAGTATCGACACTTTTACCCCCCTTGACTGCCGATAGGGAAGCACCATTACCCAGATGACAGATGACCATTTTCAAGGATTCTAGGGGTTTTCCCAACAATTCGGCGGCCCGTTGGGAGCAGTACTGATGACTGGTGCCATGAAAACCATAGCGACGGATTCCCAGTTCACTCCATTGGTAGGGAATGGGATAAAGAGAAGACTCGGGAGGGATAGAACGATGAAAAGCGGTGTCAAACACTGCTATTTGAGGAACATCGCCTAAAACTTGCTCGATCGCTTCAATTCCTTCTAAATGAGCGGGATTATGGCTAGGAGCAAGGGGGATCAGCTTTTTAATCGTTTCTTTGACTGGGGGAGTGATCATAGTTGCTTGGGAATATTCCGTGCCACCATGGACAACTCGATGACCAACTATACTAATGTCTGCGAGGTTGGCCACCACCTTAGTTTCGCCAGTGACTAAAGTCTCTAACATCCGAGCAATTGCCGCCGGACGATCCTGACTAGAAAGATTAATTTCCTGTTTAATTCCCTTGGCTTTTACCGTTAAAACCCCGTAATCAGGGTTAACCGTCCAATCGATTCCCGCTGCCCAAATTGGTTGGGGAGGATGGGAGGGGAAAAAATCTAAATCGTATAAACAACTTTTTTGACTGCTCGATCCCGCATTTAAGACCAGAATTTTCATAAAAAAGCTCAATTAGGAAGTGGGCTATGCCGATCATAATCAAACTCAGGTTAAGCCTAGATAAAATCGCTGACTTTTCGGGTTTTTCTTCAAGAAAATTTTATCCGGCTGTCATCACCCATGCTTGACTCGGGCAATATTACAAAACTTTATCAAAAAAAAGTCAAAATAGAGCCTCTAGGGTTATAAAATACAAGAATGCCCCTTGTGAAATTGATCCAAGAAGCTACCTCTGATGCAAGTTAAGGCCTCTAAAGTGGATTTAGAGCTAGTTCTCGTCCTTTTCACCAGTGGAATGTCAACATCGCACCACGAATCTCTAGAACGGAATTTTTGCGTATTCTAGATAACCGTGATTACTAGAGGATTTCTTAAGTATGTCAGAGGTTACTGCCGTTACAGATGCCACCTTTAAAGACGAAGTTTTAGATAGTGCCGACCCTGTCCTAGTGGATTTCTGGGCTCCTTGGTGCGGCCCTTGTCGAATGGTGGCTCCCGTTGTCGAGGAAATTGCCAAACAGTTCGAAGGGGAAGTCAAGGTGGTGAAACTCAACACCGACGAAAACCCCAATATCGCTAGTCAGTACGGGATTCGCAGTATTCCTACTCTGATGATCTTCAAAGGAGGTCAAAAAGTCGATATGGTGGTCGGGGCTGTACCTAAAACCACTTTAGCCAATACCTTAACTAAACACCTGGAATCTGATGATCCGCAAAAGGGCTCAAAAAGTTGATCTGGTGGTTGGGGCTGCACCGAAAACTACTTTAGCTAATACCCTAAATAAGCATTTGGGGGTTGACTAGGTTTTCTGGTAACGCATACCGGGTAACTGAGTCACTAGACCCATTAATTCTAATTCCAATAGGATCCCCGCCACTTCTGAGGTGGGGATTTGCATTTTTTGAACAATAATGTCAAACAACAGGGCATCTCTGTCAAATAACTGATACACTTGTGCTAGTCTAGGTTCTAGATTGACTGGAGGAGCAGCATTAACGACTGGGGATGTCTCTAGAGGGAGTGAAGGGGAGAGATTAACCGGTGCGGATTGGTTCGCGGTGGGAATTGCCCCCAACATTTGTAGTAATTTCTCCTCAGAAACGATAATTTCCGCTCCCTGATGAATCAGTTGTAAACAACCCCTAGCGGTGGCAATATCGGGAGAATTGGGTAAAGCATAGATATCGCCGCCGAATTCGTTAGCATAACTGGCCGTGATCAGGGAGCCAGACCTTTCGGGGGCCTCGATAACAATCGTGGCGCGACTTAAACCGGCGATAATGCGATTACGACTGGGAAAATGGGCTTTATTCGGTTGAGTTGCGGCGGGATGTTCACTAATGACTAAACCCTGCTTTTGGATGTCGGCGTGTAGCTGCCGATGACGACTAGGATAAACCACATCGACCCCCGTTCCCAAGACGGCAATCGTCCTTCCCCCTGCTTTTAAACAGCTTTGGTGTGCCTCGCCATCAATTCCTTCGGCCATACCAGAAACAATAGTAAATCCCTGTTGGGCCAAAAGGGTACTTAAGCGCCGCGCCCAGCGCCGGCCGTGATCCGTGGGGTTACGAGTACCCACAATGGCGACGGTGGGGATATTTCCCTGATTTTCCTCTAAATTGACCTTTCCTTGATAGTAAAGTAAGGGGGGAGGACTGGGAATTTCCCAGAGAAATCGGGGATATTCTGGGTCGCTAGGAGTCCAAAAAAGGGGATTTTTCTGGATATGTTCGGCGAAAAGAGCTTCTGGGTCAATTTGCGATCGCCCTTCCCGTACCGCTACCATTAACTTTTTGCCAAATCCCGCCACTTCTGCGATCGCAGAATCGGTGGCATTCCAGGCCACAGCGACACTGCCGAAATGCTGATAGAGTCGCTTCAGGGAAATTGCCCCAACTCCAGCAATACTTGACCATGCTAACCAATAAACGCGCTCGTCTGTCAATTTAAAAAGCTCCTCAAACCAAGTAATATTTTCAGTCGGTTAAAACTGACTGCGGCCAGATGACCTTAATTTATTTTAATCATGCCGGAATACTTTCCATTAGTTCTTGAGGTATTGTTGAGCCTCGCCCATGTCTTTCACTTTTTTAACAGGTGAATAAGTTGTTCTTGATCTTCTGGGGTAAGTTGTTCGGTTGCTTCTAGTATTTCTGCAAAAGTAGCTGGAGTCATAGTTTTAGTTGGTTATAGTGGTCTTTGGAGCCAATTGTAGCAGTAACGGTAGAATATGTTAGCATAGCGTAACGGATAATAATATGAAAATGTATAAAATGTTTCACATTAAAAGGCACGTTAGGCAACGTATCCTAAAAGATCGGTGGTTGCGTTTTTTCAAGAAAAATGCTATGATATCTAGAAGTAGAGTAAATGAGTTATTATGTCATCCTTAGTGCTTAAACAGCATATTGAAGTAACACCTGGTGTTTGTGGCGGTAAACCTCGTATTGCTGGACATCGGATTAAGGTACAAGACATTGTTATTTGGCATGAAAGAATGGCGATGTGTCCTGATGAAATTGTTTATAATTATCCAACGATTACTTTAGCTGATGTTTATGCAGCTTTAGCTTATTACCATGAGCATCGAGAAGAAATTCGCCAAGATATTGAATCCAGCGAAAATTTTGCTAAACAGTTACAAGGGGATAAACCTTCATTGGTCGAAAAACTTTTAAAGGGAAATAATGGCCAATAAGCTTAAGTTTCACCTAGATGAAAGCGTCTCTAATGCGATCGCTAAAGGTTTAAGAATGCGAGGGATTGATGTTACAACTTCTCCAGAAAAAGGACTGATGGGGTCTTCCGATGAGGAACAATTAGCATATGCTTTATCGCAAGGCCGAGTCATTTTTACTTTTGATGATGATTTTCTGGTTTTGTCTTCAATGGGATTAGAGCATTGGGGGATTATTTATTCACATCAACGTCAATCTATTGGCAAAATTATTAGTGATTTAGTTTTAATTTGGGAATGTTTAGAGCCTGATTATATGTATAAAAATGTTGAGTTTTTATAAAAATCATAATTCAGAAAAAAAGGTACGTTGGGTAACGCAATTTACAAGATTGAATCTTTACACTGTGATTATATTCATTACAATCCTGTGCGGCATGGGTTATGTTGATAGCCTCCAATTTGATTGGTTAAGCAATAAGCAGGACGAACCTTACTGGAAGATAAATCGTCGAAGGGAAATTGAATTAATACAATTTTACCCTTCATTAGTTACAGGTTGTCCATCGTTAAGAGTATAAATATCTTCTTCGGGATCTTGCAGAAAAGCAAAGCTAGGGTTATGGGAAACGGCATCTAGCCAGTTTTTTTCGTTCAGTTCATCCTCCGACATCAAAAGAATGACGCGCACAAACCGATCTTTTTCTTGGGGAATAGGATGATCAAGTTGAATTTGTCCTTGAGTATTGAGGATACCAGTGGTTTCAATCGCACGCATAGCAAAACCTAAAAGAAGTGATTCGATTCTAACATTAAAGTAACCATAAAAAGCGGTGATGGCTAACTACAGCGATCGCTATTCTCAGGCTCCCCCTATGGCTCTCCTCGACTTTGTGTGATAATCATTGCTTATCATTCCTTGTAGTTTTGCCAGACAAGGGTTTAAAGACTATATTTCCAGAAAATTATCGGCTGCATCTCCTATTTGTGACTTTCCCTCACCTATAGGTGAGCAGCAGAAGTTATTCAAAGAGGGCGAATGCAATTGGCCCCTACAATAATATTATTGCGCCAATGGTGGCTCCCAACTGATAAAAGTTAACTGTTAACTGATTAGGAGAGATCGCACACAACCCGAAACCCGTGTCCGTAGCCGAGAACATCCATGTCGCCGCGATACGCGGAACGGCAAAGTCCGGGATAGGAGTCACAAGCTCCGCCACGAAGTGATGATGCTTTATAACTATTCCATGCAATATCATAATGTCCAGTCCATTTATTAACACACCATTCCCAAACATTGCCGTGCATATCATAGATTCCCCAGGGATTAGGTCGCTTTTCCCCAACAGGATGGGTCGTACCATTTGAATTACCATTAAACCAGGCATAATCTCCTAGTTGACTTTCATCATCGCCAAAACTAAATCGGGTTTCTGTGCCAGCGCGACAGGCATATTCCCATTCTGCTTCTGTAGGCAAACGGTAGTTTTTTCCGGTTAACTTGCTCAGTTGTTTACAAAAGACTTCAGCATCATCCTTACTAACAGATTTTACTGGTTTCTGGGGATTTCGTGAAAAACTTGAACTAGCTTTTTCCATCACTGCTTGATACTGTGCTTGGGTGACGGGATATTTGCCTATCTGAAATGCTGGCACAATTACTTCATGTATCGGTTTTTCATCTTCATACTCATTAGAACCCATGTTAAATTTACCGGCGGGTATATCCACCATTTCTAAGTGAAAGTCTGGAGGCAATGAGGTAATATTTTGGCTAATTTTTATATTTTGACTAATTTGTTTTCGTTGAATAGGCTGATTAGCTGACCGAATTATCTTGGGTGATACTTGTAATAACTTATCAACATTTACCTCTGCCAAGCTAAATTTAGAGTTAGTTACAAATCTTGTATGACCGTAAGCCATTAAAGCTTTAAGCTTAGTATGACTAGCCCAATAGCGAATCGACTCTTCATATTCTTGGGTTTTTTCTTCATCTAGTGCAAATTTTTCTAATTTTGCTAAAATTTGCTGATCATTTTCCAAATCTGACAATAACAATGGCCATTTTAAACTAATGGCAGTAAATTTACCTAACTGTTCAAAAGTCAAAGAAGGCTCTAACAAATTATCATCCTTGTCTCGCTTCTCAAAAAATAAACCAGTTTCATTAGCGATATAAACCTTGAGACGAAAGACATTGATAAAGTGTTTAATCCGTCGCGGATTGTAATCCAATGCGGGAGCCACCATCATAATGACATTCCGCACTGTTGGGGAATCTTTATCAAAATTGTTGACTTGAATCGCTTCTAATCGCTTAATTACAGATGCTCGTGCTTTCTCTTTTTCGGTTTGTTCAGATTCTATCGAAGGATTATCTGGAGACGATTTGTTTAAATCACTTGTCTGATTACTTGTTGGGGAAGTAAGATGCTTTTGCGAATTATTTCTCTGGGGTAAAGCTAACTTACCCCAGAATGACTGAAAAAATGGAAAACGAGGTTTAGCTGGCGGTAAATTGGGAGGAGTTGAAGTAGCAAGCTGAATCAAAAAACGCTCAAAATCTGACCGGGATGGTTGGGGAACTAAAAAGGGAAGCTGGACAAACTTTTCAATGAAAGTATAACCATAAGCTAACCCTTTATTAGCACTACGTCTCGCTAAAATATCAGGATCAATTTCTGTGGTTTCTGACGGTAAATACTTGAGAATGTTTTCGTATTTGACAGCTAAACTAGCGGCTACTTTTTCTCTGTCCATTCCTAAAATAAACACGACTGAAGGATCATCGGCAATCATCAAGTTAATCGCTTGCATCAAGTCCGCTGATTTTGGATGTTCACAACGATCTAAATCGTCAATAAATACATATACCCGATCATTGCCAACATAGGCATCAACAATTTTAGCAAAATCTTCATGAAATTCTTCTACAAATGCCGATTGTTTTTTATAATCTGGGGCTTCTATGTATTTAATTAGGTTGTTTTTGGGGTTTTGGAGTAATCTTTGAAAATTTCTCAATAAACTCTTAATACCAGCGAAAATCCCCGCTCCTGATAAGGTGACACCGACCGCAGTAAATAATAATTTAAAAACTGAATTAATTTTGCTCCAAAAAATATCTTGAGAGGTTGTTGCTCTGATTAATTCGTTAATTCCTTCAACTCCATAAACGATTAAAATAAAGGGAATAGCAATTGAGGCACAAATCACAAAAATTATTAATGGTAAAGCTTTAATTAATTCAAATAAGCCTTTTTCTAAGTTAAAACGCAATAATTGTAATTTAAAATGTCCTAGAATAACTCGAGGCAAATCTCGCCAATTTTTGGGCGTAGAAATCTGCTTAATAAAAGACAGCGCAAAAGCTGCCCATACCGACTCCGCTTTATCGTGTCGCCAAGCATTAAACCAAACCGTCCGACCTCCTTTTTTTCGTAAATATTCCTCCAACATTTTCATAAAAGAAGACTTGCCACTACCCCACTCTCCCTCAACCGATAAAGTTAGGGGTGGTTGTGTCTGCTCATGCAACAAAAATTCAGCGATCGCTATTACATAAGGCTCAAATCCGAGAGCATCATTATTAGTCGCTTGATCGCTGACGCTAGTATTGCGGATAGATTCAGGAGAATCGGACATGGTAGTTATTTTTAGGTGACAGAGAACGGAGAATAAAATAGATTACCTTAAGTAGCTGGTTATAATTAAATTAAAAATAGATTTTAGGTTCGATCCCCCCTGCCCCCCTTGATAAGGGGGGTGCCGATAGGCGGGGGGATCCCCCCTTAATCCCCCCTTGATAAGGGGGGCATCTGATAATTTCTAACGCCTACCTACTTATCAATCCGAGAAACGCGATATATAACCTCCTGTGGAACAAAAAAGCAATGAAGAAAAGACATTTTCATCATATCATCTAAACCCGATGGGTTCTGTCAGGTAGGGGATAGAAGATTTAACTATGTCTATAGAGTTATTGGGGTTTAGTTTTACTAGGAATCAGAATTAATGACCAGTAGGTGACAGCCTCTGGATCGATTTCGGTAATCGGAATAATTTGCTGATTGGGTAGGGTTGCTCGTTCGATGTAGAGGGCGCGTTCTAATAATCCTAATTCCTGGAGAATATCACGAACTTTAGCGAAATGTCTGCCTAATTTAATAATCGCTGCTGCATCGATAAATCCTAGGCGATCCCGCAATATTTCCGCCTCTAAAGTAGCGGGCATAATACTAAATACGTCATTTCGATAAGTGATAGGTACACCCAGCATTGCTGCACTTGCCATCACTGAAGAAATACCCGGCACGACTTCAATAGAAAAGCGATCGCACAAGCGATTAAAGATATACATAAATGTGCCATACAACATCGGATCGCCCACACATAAAACCGCCACATCTCGACCTAAGTTTAACTGTTCGGCGATATTTTCGGCGGCAATATCATAATGAGGTTGAGAACTGCGCTCGACACTAAAAGGTAAAGGCATGGGAATTTCTATCTGCTCGGGACGGATAAAATCCGAGACAATTGCCCGTGCCAAAACTTTGCCACTTTCTAAGGTAGGATAGGCAATTACCGGAACAGTTGTGAGAATCCGGTGTGCTTTTAGCGTCAACAATTCGGGATCGCCAGGCCCGATTCCTAATCCATAAAGTTTGCCTAATTTATTCATAATTCGTTCTCTTTTGCTAAAGCATTGACTGCCGCTGCTGCGATTGCGCTGCCTCCCCTACGTCCGTGTAGGGTAATAAATGGCGCGCCACGACTATTAGTTGCTAATTCTATTTTCGACTCTGCCGCTCCTACAAATCCCACGGGAAAGCCTAAAATCAAAGCCGGTTTATCTACATTTTGATCGAGCAATTCTAGTAGGTGAAAAAGTGCGGTTGGTGCATTACCAATGGCTACCACTGCTCCAGCTAAATGAGGTCGCCAAAGTTCTAAAGCGGCAGCGGAGCGGGTATTATTAATTTGCCGTGCTAACTCGGTTACTTCTGGATGATTGAGGGTACAAATAATCGGATTATTTTTAGGTAAACGGGCTTTGGTAATGCCATTAGCGACCATTTGAGAATCACAGAGAATTGCTGCACCCCCAGCGAGGGCATTTCGTCCGATTTTAACCGCGTCTGGTGATGCTTCTAAATCTTCTGTTATGTCTGTCATCCCGCAGGAATGAATTAGACGAACTGCCACATGAGCTAAATCATCGGGGAGATTTTTCCAGTTAGTTTCAGCCCGAATAATAGCAAAAGATTTGCGGTAAATTTCCTCACCATTCTTAATGTATTCCATTCTATTCATCTAAATTTTTCGAGTTTTGGGAGCTTAAAATTTGGGCTATGAGCGGGGTAATCTTGGCAAATTCTCCCTCAAATATAGGTGTTTCTAAGAATTTTTTACTATCACCCATATAGACTTGATAAGCTTCTAGTATTTGGCCATTTTCCTCGATGGTAGTTCCTAAAAGGGTAATTTCGGCTGGACCCGGTTGAGCGCAGCATTTAGCACAACCCGTCAAGTGAATATTAACAGGAGAATTGCAGGTTAAGTGTTCCTGCAAATAATCTGCTAGGAGAGAAGCATGAATTTGAGTTGCAGTGGCCGCTGCTGCACAACCCGGTTTACCGCTACAGGCAACTATCCCCGCATCCCATCCGGGAGAAGCGGATAATCCTAGTGATGCCAGTTTTGGCAACAATTCTGACACTTTTTCATCGGGAATATCGGGTAATATAACAGTCTGCCAAGGGGTTAATCGTAACTGACCACTGCCAAAAGTTTCTGATAGTGCCGCTAATCCCCATAGTTGATTAGCCGTCAATTGTCCTAATCTTAATGATAGGCCAATATAAGACAATCCGGGTTGCTTTTGAGGATGAATTCCCAGATGAAAATAGGGTTGAGTAGAATGGGCAGTTTGCTGGCATTCTTGCCAGTCTATTATTCCAGTATAATTCCGATGTAATTGGGAGTTAACTTGTTCGAGATATTTTGTCAATCCCCAATCTTTGAGTAGGTGTTTCATCCGAGGTTTTTTCCCCTTGATATTAGGGGTTTGTTGAACATAATCGAGATAAACTTTTACTAAAGCTTTGACTACAGCTAAACAGTTTTCTGGCTCAATTAATAAGTCCGTGTCATAGAATTGTTTATCTCCTGCGAGGGCTAATCGAAAGCAAACAATAGAAGTTAAATTTGTCGGATTATTGAGGGCAATTGCTGATAGCTGAATCTCGTTATAGCGGTGTTGCCAGGGCATAGTTGAACTGGTGCCAATTCCCACGGCACCGCCGCCATCGATCGCGATACTAAATTTAGGACTTAGTTGGGCAATTGATGGATAATTTTGGATAAAATTATCTAATTCTTGGACTAATGGACGAGTATCGATCAATTCTTGGCAGTCAATTCCAGCCGTGGGACTAGACATGATATTACGCAGATGATCGATACTGGGATTATGGGCAGCTAACCCTAATTTTTGCAGGGTTTGAAATTCTTCTAAACTGGGGGATTTTTGCAGTCCGCGAATTTGCAGATTTGCCCGATTGGTAACTTGTATTGTACTCTGCCATTGTTCGAGCCAAGTGGCGATCGCTTTTCCCTGTGGAGAATTGAGCCATCCACCGGGGGTGCGGAGACGAATTAAAAACCCATCCTGGGCAGCAGTTCCATAAAATAAACCGGGACAAGCATTTGCTTTAACTAACCAATTCACCGTTGTTTGTTCTCCATGCGACGCAGAGAAGTAGTTAGAAAATTAGTTGTCTATACTACCGATCAAAAGCTTGTAATTGGTATTCTGACTCGCAAGGAAAAAGGGAAGATGTACTCTTTTTACTTTTTACCTGATTACAGCTGCGGCACAGTACCAGAATCGCACTGGACTTTCCCAAAGACAAGTTTAAGGATTATACCACGTTTTTGGTTGAAACTCAGTATCGTTAAGAATCGCTACATTTTCACCCCTTTGTGCCAAGACAAATAAACCTTGACGATAGGCATATTTATCTGCTCCTTCTTCGATTTCGATTCCTGCTACTGC
>NZ_SFBV01000135.1:0-17378 GCF_007095585.1 Microcystis sp. M_OC_Ca_00000000_C217Col | reverse complement strand
ATGGGTTCCGTAAAGGAGATTTAGTTTCTTCTCCCAAAGGAATTGGTTATGTTAGTGGAGATACCGAAAAACAGCTATCTGTAAGCGATACCAGTTGGAAACGATTGGGACAGATAGCTGTTAGCAAGATTCAGTTAATCCGTCGTTCTAACGGTTTAATTGTTTCTCGCTAACTTATATAAAGCCGCCCTCCGTTATCGCTAAAGGGCGGGGTTTCAGACCCAATTTTTCGATGACTGTACTGACCGAAGGAATCGCGCCCCACGGTGGGCAATTAATTAATCGTATTGCTACCGCTGCCGAAAAAGCTGAATTTCTGGCCCTAGCTGAAAAACTACCGCGAGTTTCCCTAGATGAACGATCGCTCTCGGATTTAGTTATGATTGCTATTGGTGGTTTCAGTCCCCTTAAAGGCTTTATGGAACAGGACGACTACGAAAAAGTCGTCGATGATATGCGTCTAATCAATGGTTTACCCTGGGCAATTCCCGTGACTCTTTCCGTTAGGGAAGAAGTGGCGGATCCCCTCAAAGAAGGCAACTGGATTCGTTTAGATGACAGCGAAGGCAACTTTGTCGGAGTCCTGGAACTAACCCAAAAATACCGTTATAATAAGGCCCACGAAGCAGTTAACGTCTATCGTACCGACGACCAGAAACACCCCGGGGTAAAAGTCCTCTACGAACAGGGAGAAATTAACCTCGCGGGTCCAATTTGGTTACTTCAGCGTGATCCTCATCCTCAGTTTCCCAAATATCAGATCGATCCTCTGCAATCGCGCAAGATGTTCCACGAAAAAGCTTGGAAAACAATTGTCGGTTTCCAAACCCGTAATCCCATCCACCGGGCCCACGAATACATTCAAAAATGCGCCCTAGAAGTGGTAGATGGTTTATTCTTGCATCCTCTTGTCGGCGCTACCAAAAGCGATGATGTGCCGGCCGATGTGCGGATGCGTTGCTATGAGATCATGATGGATAAATACTTCCCCCAAGATCGCGTTATTCTAGCTATCAACCCCTCAGCTATGCGTTATGCCGGCCCCCGGGAAGCAATTTTCCACGCTATTATCCGTAAAAACTACGGTTGTACCCATTTTATCGTCGGTCGTGACCATGCCGGAGTCGGCGACTACTACGGAACCTACGATGCCCAGTATATCTTTGATGAGTTCGAGCCGGGGGAATTGGGAATCGTGCCGATGAAGTTTGAACACGCTTTCTACTGCACCCGCACTTCGGGAATGGCAACCACCAAAACTAGCCCCAGTTTACCGGAAGAAAGAATACACCTTTCGGGAACAAAAGTCCGGGAACTGCTGCGTAAAGGAGAATTACCACCTCCAGAATTTTCCCGTCCGGAAGTGGCTGCCGAATTAATCCGGGCTATGCGAGGATCATGAACATAACTAGGCGAGAATTGATCCAGCAGACAGGTTGGGGGTTGCTGACTTTGGCGATTAGTCAAGGAACCCTTAACCGTCATTTGGCCGCTCTCGCCGCTCCTAATCCTCGAAAATTGGCTCTTTTAGTCGGTATTGACCAGTATGGGGCGAATATTCCGCCGCTGCCCGGTTGTCTCACCGATGTGGAGTTACAAAAAGACCTTCTCCGTTATCGTTTTGGCTTTCAGGATGCTGATATAGTGACTTTAACGGGAAAAAAAGCCAGTCGAGAAGCGATCGAAGCGGCTTTTTTAGAACACCTGATCGCCCAAGCCAGGGCAGGGGATGTGGTCATTTTTCACTTTAGTGGTTATGGCAGTGTTGGGGCCGGAAAAGAGGTTTTTATTACTGCTCATGGGGCAGAAAATGCTTTACTTAAGGAAAATATCCTGCTGATGGCTCGCTGTCTAGCTACGGATAAGTTTAGCTTGATTTTTGATAGTAGTCATCTCCCCCAACCTCAGCCCTATCTCGGTAATCTCCGCGTTCGTTCCTATCCCGAAAGCCTTGGGGAGCTTAACCCTGCCGAATTAACTTTCGCTGCCGATATTAAAACCCGTTTTAACCTCAAAAATAAGCCTAGTAACGGCGTTATTCTCGCTGCCGCTAAACCAGAGCAAATCGCCCTGGAATTGAGCGGTAATAGCCCCAATGCTGGCTTATTCACCTATGATCTCACGCAGTATCTCTGGCAAGCTTGCCCCAGTCCGACAATTGCGATCGCTTTTCCCCATCTCCGTAATCTTGTCGCTAGTCACAGCAGTGAACAACAGCAGCCGGCAATCCTAACCAGTAATCAAAAAAATAATTCTGCGCCGCCTTATCATACAACGTCAGAAACGTCAAGGGGGGGCGCAGCAATTGTTACAAATCTTATTGATGAACGCACCCTAGAAGTCAATCTGGTCGGCCTGCCCTTAGAAATCCTAGAAAATTACGGAATTAACTCCTGTTTGAGCTTTATTGGGGCGACTGGGGAGGAAATCAGCCTACAAATTCTCTCCCGTCAGGGTTTAAAAGCCAAAGCGCAATTATTATCCCCGGCTGCTTCCCTAGAAATAGGACAGATTCTACAGGAAAAATTGCGGGTTTTTCCCAGTCAAATCGGCTTAATCGTCGGTTTGGATAGTAACTTAACCCGAATTGAACGGGTAGATGCCACCAGTACCTTTGCCGGTTTGCCCGATGTGGCCGCCGTGGTTAACATTGGTGAACAAACGGTAGATTGTCTCTTAAGTCGAGTTGGTGGCGAAGAAACTGGCAATTATCAGTTATTATCTGCCAATGGCTCCCTAATTATCGGTAGTTTAGGGGCGGCCAACGAAGCCATTAAATCGGGGATCAAACGACTGCAATCCCAACTAGAAACCCTGCTGGCCTGCAAATTGTGGCACTTGTTGATCAATCAAGAATCCTCCGGTTTAGCCGTCATTGTCACCCTGGAAAGCCTCGATCAAACCTATATCTCGACGGTACAAACCCAAAAAATTGCGGGTAGCAAGGGGATTAATACCGCTAAAAATGACTTAATTCTGCCCGTCGGGACAGAAATTCGCTATCAAATCGAAAATCAAGAAGAACAACCCCTCTACGCAATGATCCTTGTCCTCAACAGCGATTGCCAACCGCTTTTATACTGTTCCCGTCCAGAAAACCCCGATAATTTCACCAATTCTAGCCCATTAGCCCCCTTTGTCGTGGCGGCCAAAACCAAGGCCACCATCCCCAATTCCGGCCAAGGGCATTGGAAAATTAGTCAACCCAAGGGCATCAGAGAGAATATACTGATCCTCAGTCGCCATCCTTTCCCGAACACCTTGACCCTTCTCAATGCCACTCAAAGCCTCAAGGGAGAAGCAACCCAACTGCTCACCCTGACTAACCCCCTAGAAATAGCCAGAGCTTTCTGGAGCGATCTAAAATTAGATTTAGGTCTAAAAATGGATAATTCTGGCAGTGTCATTGATGAATACGCCTTTGATCTGGGAACTTGGTCAGGTTTCCGGTTTATTTATCAAGTTATCGACTAAATCGATAGAATGATTCTATGGAATCCTTGAAAAGAAAAGGTTAAAATTCTAACACAGCTACCCCTAAATTTCCCGATGAATCTTCTGCCCCGGACCACCCAAAGCCGCCTCAAAAAAATCCCACAAATTCCCAGTGTTTGGGAAGGAGATCGTCGTGCTTTATCCTTATCCGAGAGAATGCCCCGGGCTACCCTAGAACCAAATCAAGAAAGCGGTGGCGAGTGCGTGATCTGGGTGGATGGTAGCGAGGGCTGTGTACGCTCTATGGAAGTAGTTTCCCCCGAAACCGGGCCCGAGGCCATGGTGAGAACCTTAATCCGTGCCATCGAAACGCCGCAAAGTCCCGCCCGGCCAGCTAGACCGAAAAAAATTATCGTCCGCGATCGAGAAACACAGTTTTTTCTGCGCGGGGTACTGCAAGATCTCGATATCACCATCGATTATGTCCCCAATTTGCCCCTGATCGATGATCTCTTTCGTGGATTCGACGAATTCCAAAATAACCGCCCCCCAGCAATTCCTCCCGCTTGGCAGTCCGTTTTAGTGAAAACCGCTCACGAAATTTGGAAAGCTGAACCCTGGTCCTGTTTAGCTGATTACGATATTTTGGAAATTAAGCTCGATCGCCCCGATTTCCCGCATCTTTACGCCTGTGTCATGGGAATGCTCGGTCGGGAATACGGAGTCATTCTCTATCGTTCCCTAGCATCCCTCAAACAATTCCGCCAGTCCGCTTTAGAAGAAAAATCGATGGAAAGATTAGAAAAAGCCTTTCTTTCCCAAGATTGCTGGTTTTTAAGCTACGAATTGGCCGATGATGATGAGGACGATGATGAGGATGACTACGATCTGGCCTCGGCTCCCCCTTCCCAGATCCATCCAGTTTTCGGCAGCGTGCATCCCTACGAAGGTATTCGCCCCTATTTGGATGAAGAAGAAGCAATCACGGTATATTTAGCTTTAATGGCTCTGTTGCGCTTTTTTAAAGGCAATCAATCCGCTTTATCCGAAGAACCGATCGGAGAATTACAGCGTCGTTTTCGCATTCCCCTCGATCCCGAACAAGCAAAAGGGGAAACCGTGGCCGTGACGGTGGCCACGATGCCCGATCTATGTGCGGAATTTATGCAACTCTTAGAGGAGGAGGACGACGATGAGGATGATGAGGATGATGAGGAAGAATCCGTACTCAAGGAAAATCTAGTCCCCGATAATGCACATCTGAGTCTGGGAATGGTTCCCTGGCAATTATTAGATAAAATTCGCAGTCGTCCGAAAATCCATTATCAACCCCAATCCGTACCCACAAAAGGGGAGGGTTTCCCCGTGGTCATGATCCAGACCTCCCGACCGAAAGCCAAGGAACTGATCGAAAAAATCGAACAAGCTGGCGGTTTGGAGGCTATTGGTTTTAACCCCGGCGAAGATCCCCTCGAAGATACCCGTTATGATCTGGGGATTCTGAAAATGGCTAACGGTGATCTTTATCTATTTGGGGAATTCGAGCAAGATGATCCCGACCACCGTACCGCGCGCCGCAATTGGCAAAAACGCATCAAAAATACCGAGGGTTATTGTGGTTTGATTATTGCTATGGGTGTAACTGGTTCCTCCTGCGGTAATCCCCAATTAAACGATATGTTAGCCCTCTACGAGGCAAAATCGATCAATAGTAAAGATTTAGACTTGGGAGTTTTGACTCTTATGCCTCACTTCGGTTAATTTGAACCGGCAGCGGCGCAGCTTTTTTCAGTGAACAGTGATCAGTTTGCTTGGCAAATTCATTGACATACTCCCACCGTCAAGCTGCGCTATGAAGTGTAGAAATATGCCCATGACGAATCGATTTTTACCGCCGCGCATGGGCAGAAATTCCCTTAATGGGTAGGTCAACTTCGATCAGGCGTTTAGGGTAGGTCATCAGGGTTAAAATTTTACAATTTGGTTAAAAAATCCCACTCATTAAACCAAGTCGAGCGATCAACAAGATTGAGTAATGAAATAAAATCTTGCTCAATATTGAACTCTATATTATAAGGTTTGGTCACTTGATTGATAATTGCTTGAACATCATTTTTATTAGCCATTTTATAAAATTCACGATTGTCATTGATGGTTTTTAAATACCTCCTAAATAGAGTATTTAGACTAATATCCTTTTCTCTAATAGGATTTTGGTTATTCAAAAAATCCCTTTTACTTAGTTGTTCCCTGACGTTGGCATACCGATGGCAAGTCTCATCAATATAGTTATCATCAAGACTCTCTAGCTTTTGTTGCATAATTGTTAAATAATGATTCTCTAGGGATTGTACCAAAGCAGATCGATCAACATTAATATCATCTTTTTTGGCTTCTAGCCATTTTTTTAGTAGATGAGATAACTTGATCAAATCCATTAATAAAATTGACTCAAAAGTATAAGACGGAGTGATATAAGTTGGAATTTTAAAATGACTACCCAGTGCTTCAATAAGCTTATCACGGTGATCATCCTCAATAAAATCACGATCAAAGACGAGAAAAGCCTTACTCCAAAGCGTTTCTTGATTCTTAATTTGCTGAAAAACTGTCTTATAACTAGGTAAATCCTTAAAAATTTGAGAGACTCCACCTATCACCCAAAAGACATATTTTTTGGTATTTACCCCTAAAGTCATTTTTTGTAACAATGTATAAATTGCTTTTGCATCATCCTGACCTTCCACAAATAAAATATGATCTGCCTCAATAGCATTGATAAAGTCTAAACCATTACTATTACCCAAAGAACTAATAATCGGATTCAGACTAGAGGGATAAATTCCTTTAAAACGAGAGCCAACATCTAAACTATGTTCATCTTTAACCACAGAAGTATAGTGATAGTTGGGTCTGTTTTCAATATGAAAAAGCTGATACAGAGGAACCTGACGAATTAGAGTCTCATTATGAGTTGTTAAAAAGATTTGAGTATTTGTCGAAAATCTAAGAACCGTATCGATTAAACGTTTTTGAATATCCCGATGAATATGACTATCAGGCTCATCAAATAAAATTAAGTTTAGGTCTCTAGTTTTTTCTGGTGCGTAAAGATTCAATAAAATAACAATAATTTGTAACGTTCCACTTCCCAATAGAGAAATATCTTTCTCAATGTCTCTTGACTCGATTTTATAATCAATCACTGATTTTATATCTTTTTGGATATCACTTTTAGGGAAAAACTCAATTTTTTTATCGCCGTTAAAGAGAATATATGATAAATCTCGAATAAATTTATTGTAAAGATTTTCATTTCGATTGGTATCATAATAAAGATTGTATAAACGATTACGAACAACTTCAACAGACTCTCTTTTTTGAATAGATTCAATAATTTGTGGACGAGTCACAAATCTCTCCTCAGTTCTGATGGTAGCTACAGGAGAAGCAAAAGATGCACTAATAGGGTTGGGAAAATTTTCAAAAAACTCATTGAATCCTCTAAAGTTATATTGGTTATAATTCAAAAGCTCGATAACATAATTTAAACCAGAGGTCTTGATAGAAAAACCAATTTCTAAATTTATATTTTCTTTATTTAAATTAATAGACAATTCAATAGGAGCAGTTGTATCACGTTGATAAAAGATATCGTCAATATTTGAAGTTCTAACCGTTTTAATAGTTTCGTAAGGAAAATATTTTTCTGTTGTATGACCGAGAATATAATCACCTTTTTTGTACAACTCTTTATATCCTTTGCCCGCTTGCCGAATTAGCTTATTAAAACACTCATGCCAAAGAGCGATCGCCTCTAGCAAATTGGTTTTTCCTGAATTATTAACCCCAGTAAAGACATTAAAATCAGGATCTAGATCTACGGTAACATTTTGAAAAGACTTAAAATTTTTAATCTGAATTTTGCTGATCTTCATTCCCGTTCATCCTGCCGTAGAATTGCCTCTAGTCCAAGCTGATAATGTTCAATGCTTGTAACAGGTTGCCGTCCTAGCGTAACCGCATCTCGAATGACATAAACTTCCGACATTGTCCCACAGTTAAACACCATATAGAGCTAATAGTCCCGCTTTAATCGTTCGGCTGTTTTATACTTATCTTTGATGTTAGCATAATTGGGAAGTAGGTTAGCCCAATTAAATCTAATTACGGAGCAGCCTCGTAGGTTGGTTTGAGCGAAACAATACTTAGGAGAAAACGTATTAATTCAATTGAAAAAGCGACACCCAACCACCCCAACGCTTACTGCTTAACTCTCAAAGTAATTGGCTGATAGCATTTTTCTTGATTCGTGGCAGGCATCCTACTCGCCTCTCCCACCCCCCCCCTTGTCCCCCCGATGTCGGGGGGGTAGGGGGTGAGGGTAATTAACCATCTCTGCCATTACTTGAGAAAAACGGTATCAGTAGATTGACAAAAATTGGGCTGCAGCCTTAGTTCTGATCACTGATCACTGAAATCGCCAAAATTAAGCGATAATGTAAAGTAAAGTAAAACTTTCTGGACAAATTCTTATTATGGTGTTATTCGGATTCGGAAAAAAATTAACTTTGCCCACCGTAAGGGAGGCCCTACCCGGGCGATCGGAAAAAATGCCCGTACCTAGCACCCACTACGTTAACGGTCATCCTTTGCAGCCCCCCTTCCCCGGCGGTATGGAAACCGCAATGTTTGGTTTAGGCTGTTTTTGGGGAGCAGAGCGCAAATTTTGGCAATTAGAAGGAGTTTACACCACGGCCGTAGGTTATGCGGCTGGTATCACCCCTAATCCCACCTATCAGGAAGTGTGTACCGGCATGACTGGGCATAATGAAGTGGTCTTAGTGGTCTATGATCCCAGTGTGATTTCCTACGAACAACTGTTAAAGGTTTTCTGGGAAAGTCATAATCCCACCCAAGGAATGCGTCAGGGTAATGATACGGGGACTCAGTATCGATCGGGTATCTATACCTATAGTCCCCAGCAAAAGGAATTAGCGGAAAAATCTCGATCGATCTACCAAGAAGCCCTCAATAAAGCCGGCCATGGTCAAATTACCACGGAAATTATCGACGCACCTGAATTTTATTATGCTGAAGTTTATCATCAGCAGTATTTAGCGAAAAATCCCGGCGGTTACTGTGGTTTAGGGGGAACGAAAGTGGAATGTCCCATCGCTCTTAATCTGAAGTTAAATTAAGTAGGGTTAGGAGTCAGTTATCAGTGATCAGTTATCAGTGATCAGTGATCAGTTTTCAGTTTTCATTCATAATTTATCATTCATAATTTATAGCGTTTCCTGTTCGCAAGAGGTACATTATCGATGTTGAAAAGCCTAATCAGCAAAGGTTTAACTGTCACACCCAAGTGTGAGAACCGCTATATCATTCAGATCACAAAATATCTTTTCTTTTTTGCAACCAAGAGGTAAGGAGAAAATAAATAAGGGAATGAAGAATTAAAACTCCCCAATTCAATAACAAATTATTGATAGATAATTGATAAACTTGATTGGTATCCTCAAAGGGTAAAGGGATATTAAAGTCATTTTTTTCTTTCGCTTCTGCAATCATAGCTTCCACCTCTACTAATACCCCGTAGGCACCAATCGACCAGCGACTAATCATCAACCATGATAGATATTTTCCCAGACCTTCTAAGTTAAATAATACCCCAGCAAAGATAATCTGAGGAATTAAAATTAAAGGTAATGCGCTATTTGCTTGAGTGATATTACTAACGCCAGCAGAAATTAATAAACCGAGATTAATTGCCGCAAATATAGTTAAAAATGTGGTAATAAAACAGCCAATTAACCAGGTCATTAATTCTGGTTGCGGGTCAGTAAATCCCCAAAATATCACGCAGGTAATTACAATTGTTTGCAGAAAAGCTAAGGCTGCTAAAACCAGAATTTTCGAGAATAAATAGGGTAATAATCCCAGATTAACTAATCTTTCTCGCTGATAAATGGCTGATTCTTTGACAATTTCCTGTAGGGAACAGGCAAAACCTACCCACAATTCCGCGCAGGTAAAAACAAAGAGAGTTTTTAAGGCTAAAGTTGCCGATTCGATAGCATCTTCAGTCCCAGCATTATCTCCCAAAAATAAAGGATCTTTGTCCCCTAAAACCATGGCCATTAAAAAAATTCCGATCGGGGCGGTTAATAGGTATAAAATTAAACTAAATTGATCACGGATAATTAACTTGCTATACCGTTGACATAAGACCTGTAGTTGTTGCCAAAAAGATTGTTGAACCTGTTGCGGTTTACTATGATTTTGCTGAAATATTTTACCGATTCTTGCTTCAATATTATTTTTGTAGTAGTCGGATTTTTGGAAACGTTGGCATTCTTGCTCAACTTTTTCGCTAGTTTCCAGATGAATATAAATATCGGCAAAATCCCCCTGAGGTAAAGAGAAAAAATTTAAGGCCTCCCCCGGAGAACCAAAATAACATAAATTGCCCCCTTGACCAAGAAAAACTAATCGATCGCAGAGATTGATATTATTAGTAGCATGGGTAACTAGGAGAATTGTTCTGCCTTCTTTGGCCAATTTTGCCAGCAATTCCATCATCTTTTTATCTAAACCGGGGTCTAATCCCGAGGTGGGTTCATCTAAAAAGAATAATTTGGGATTGGCTAATAATTCTACCGCAATACTCACCCTTTTTAACTGACCACCGCTTAAGTCTCTGACTAAAGTATTTCTTCTTTCTAATAATTCCACCTGCTGCAGGGTTTTCTCGATCACTTCTTGGCAATTAAGATCCGGAGGTAGCCTTAATTTAGAAGCGTAATATAACACTTCTCCCACGGTTAAATCCCTGTGGACGATATCGTATTGGGGAACATAACCGATTTGGGTGCGATAGATATTAAAATTCTGGCGCAGCTCTTCCCCATTCAGATAAACAGTTCCCGAGGTGGTGGGTTCAATTCCTAATAAAGTCTTTAATAAAGTCGATTTTCCCGCACCACTTCCCCCGACAATCGCCACTAATTGACTCGGTTCGATCGGTAGGGAGATATGATTGAGAATTATCAAAGGTCGTTTCTTTTTATCCCGCACCATCCTGACGATATTTTCGGCATCCAGACGGATATTATCCCCCGTATCTAATAAAACCAATTCATCTCCCTGCAACCGAAAACTATAGGGGCCGATTCTCACCGTACAACCGTTGGTTAAAATGGCACTACCCGATACTTTTTGTCCGTCGATAAAGACTCCATTGGTGCTTTTGTCGTGGAGAATATAACGATTTTGGTTATCGCTGTCGATAATCGCGTGTTGTCGGGAAATTGTCGGAGCGTCTAAAACCACAGTGGCAGCATGATCTCGTCCTAAAACTACACTGCGATTGCTTAGGGAAACCGATTTAAAAGCTAAAGGTGGGCTTTTTACCTGTTGATTAGGATGATAATAGGTAATCTTGACCGAATTTTTGACATCTTGACCGATATTAATCTCATCCCCATTTTGTAAAAGATAGCCATCTTTGGGAGTAATCACGCGATTGTTGATAAAAAGTTGATTGGAACTAGGATTAGTCCCGTCTCCATCGTAGATATAGTAATCATCTCCCTGACGACGAAAACAAGCTTGTACTCGACTCACCACCGTCCAGTGTTGGGGAACAACTAAATCCACCTGTTGACCATCCCGACCCAATTTATAATTAGGACGACTCAGATTAATAGAAGGGAGAATTTCTCCCTGATTGTTAAGAATAATGTAGGGTTCTTGACTAATAACCGTTTTAATGTTGGGAGAATTGGTCATAAAAATTCGATCGGTAGATGGCGTTCGCGGGGGACGGTAAGAAGCTAAGATAGAATTAAGGTCTCGATCGCTACTGTTAACCTCAGAGTCTGGAACGAACTCTAGAGATCATCTTAGTAAAACTTCTTAGGATCGATCGAGCTTGTCTAAATTCCTATTCCTAAGACCTATCCACAGGTTATCGTGCTGTTAGACGATGGTTACAACTCCTATTTCTCCTACCGCCAAGGTTTCTAAAGTCGAAGGTATCAAAGAACGCAGTAATTATCTACGAGAACCTTTGGCCAGTGAACTCCTCGAAGATACAACCCATTTTACCGATGCGGCGGTGCAGATCCTCAAATTTCACGGTTCCTATCAACAGGATAATCGCGACAATAGAGCCAAAGGTCAAGAAAAAGACTATCAAATGATGTTGCGTACCCGCAGTCCGGGGGGGTTTATTCCCGCGCAACTATATCTTACCCTCGATAGTTTGTCCGATCGCTACGGTAACGGCACTTTACGCGTGACAACTCGCCAAGGCTTCCAATTACACGGCATTTTAAAGAAAAATCTCAAAGCTACCCTCGGGGAAATTATCCGCAGTATGGGATCCACTTTAGCGGCCTGTGGTGATGTTAACCGCAATGTCACCGCACCGCCAGCCCCCTACAAAAATCGCCCCGAATACGGCTATGCTTGGGAATATGCCAATAATATCGCCGATTTGCTCACTCCCCAAACTGGAGCTTACTACGAAATTTGGCTCGATGGCGAAAAAGTGATCAGTGCAGAAGAAGCGCCAGAAGTCAAGGCATCGAGACAAAAAGATACAAATGGCATTAACAAAAACGATCTGATCGAACCGATCTACGGTCAACATTATATGCCCCGTAAGTTCAAGATCGGTGTCACCGTGCCGGGAGACAACTCCATCGATATCTACACCAATGACATCGGTTTAGTGGTGATTACCGACGCAAACGGTCAATTACAGGGTTTTAACGTCCTTGCGGGGGGTGGACTGGGAAGAACCCACAATAAGGAAGAAACTTTCCCCAGAATGGCCGATGCGATCGGTTATGTGGACAAAGAAGATGTGTACGATCTGGTAAAAGCGATCGTGGCAACCCAAAGAGATTACGGAGATCGCGGCGATCGTCGTCATGCCAGAATGAAATATATCCTCGAAGAATGGGGAGTAGAAAAATTCCGCAGCACTGTTGAGGGTTATTTCGGTCAAAAAATTGCCCCCTACCAACCCCTCCCCGATTGGAAATATCAAGACTTTTTGGGATGGAATGAACAGGGAGACGGAAAATTATTTTTTGGTCTTTCTGTGGAGAATGGCCGGGTCAAAAATGAAGGCAGTTTTCAGCTAAAAACCGCCTTAAAAGTGATTATCGAGCGTTTTCAGCTGCCCATGCGCTTGACGGCTAACCATAATATCATTCTCTACGAAATCGAACCCCAGGATCAACAAGCGATCGAGGCGATCCTGAAAGAACACGGAATTGTCACCAATCCCGCCGAAATTGACCCTTTAACCCGTTATTCCATGGCCTGTCCCGCTTGGCCTACCTGTGGATTAGCGATTACTGAGTCAGAAAGAATCTTACCCAGCGTGATTGAACGCATTCGCGCCCTGCTTAATCGCTTAGGATTAAGCAAAGAGCAATTTGTCATCCGCATGACAGGATGTCCTAATGGCTGCGCGCGTCCCTATATGGCAGAATTAGGATTTGTGGGTAGCGCTCCCAATTCCTACCAACTCTGGTTAGGGGGAACAGCCGATCAAACTCGACTAGCGCGCCCCTATTTGGATAAAATGGCGATCGATGATCTAGAAAAGGTCTTAGAACCGATTTTCGTTTACTTCCAACAGGATCAACAAAATAACGAAACCTTCGGAGAATTCTGTCACCGAGTCAATTTCCCTGCTTTACAAGCATTTTCAGCCACCTACACACCTAAAATGACCGAAACTACTACTACTGAATCAAAACCCAAACGCGTGCGTAAAAATCAAAACCGTGTAAGCGTCCCCGATGATATGTTTGTCCGTCTCAAGGAAGCTTCGGAAACGGAAAAACGGCCGATGAATCAAATCATCAATGAGGCGCTAGAGGCCTATTTCAGCCAAAAATCCTAATCAGTTATCAAGGTGGGACTTAACCCACCTTTTTTTAATTAGTATATTCATAGGGTCGGTCTGTCGAAAAAATCATCGTCCATCACATCATCTTGGTTACGCGATATGGTGCAACAATTGGGGCAGTTTCTCAACCCTCAAGCGGGAAGTATAGAGGAATATCAGAAGTTTTTATCAGAAGTCTTACAAGCAGAATGGGAGAGTAATAGCGATCCTACGGTGGTTTATCCTATCCTACAACGCCGTCAACATCTGTTAGATGATATCTTTGCCCAACTGTTGCAACAATGGGCTAGATATAGGTTTTCTCAAGGGAAACCAGAAGAAGTGGCGGGTATTGTCGGGGTGATTCAGAATTTATGTGTTGATATTCAAAATTTTCCCTTGGGAAGTCGGGCTAATAATCTAGAAATCGCTATTACAGGCTATCAAACGGTTTTAGAAGTAAGAACCCGTGATGCTTTTCGTTATGAATGGGCAAGCGTACAAAATAATCTGGGTAATGCTTATAATAAGCGCATCAGAGGGGAAAGGGCAGAAAATTTAGAGTTAGCTATTGTTGCTTATAACCTGTCTTTAGAAGTCTATACCCGTGATGCTGATGCTTTTCCTTATGAATGGGCAAGCGTACAAAATAATCTAGGGACTGCTTATAGTAATCGCATCAGAGGGGAAAGAGCAGATAATCTAGAGTTAGCTATAGCAGCATTAAACAAGTCTTTAGAAGTATATACCCGTGATGCTTTTCCTCAAACATGGGCAATGATACAAAATAATCTGGGTACTGCTTATAGTCAGCGCATCAGAGAGGAAAGGGCAGAAAATTTAGAGTTAGCTATTGTTGCTTATAACCTGTCTTTAGAAGTCTATACCCGTGATGCTTTTCCTTATGAATGGGCAAGGACACAAAATAATCTGGGTGCTGCTTATAGTCAACGCATCAGAGGGGAAAGGGCAGAAAATTTAGAGTTAGCTATTGTTGCTTATAACCTGTCTTTAGAAGTCTATACCCGTGATGCTTTTCCTTATGAATGGGCAAGGACACAAAATAATCTGGGAAATGCTTATAGACATCGCATCAAAGGGGAAAGGGCAGAAAATTTAGAGTTAGCTATTGTTGCTTATAACCTGTCTTTAGAAGTCTGTACCCGTGATGCTTTTCCTCAAGATTGGGCAGTAACACAAAATAATCTGGGGTCTGCTTACATAAACAGAATCAAAGGAGACATAGTAGAGAATATAGAAACCGCAATTTTCTGTTATCAAGAAGCCTTAAAAATTCGTACTTTTGATGTCTTTCCTCTTGACTGGGCAACTACTCAAAATAATTTAGGCAATGCTTATAGTGAACGAATTAGAGGCAATAAAGCCGAGAATATCGAAAATGCAATTGTCTGTTATCAAGAAGCCTTACAAATTTATACCCGTCAAGCCTTTCCAAGAGATTGGGCAGAGACACAATATAATTTAGCCAATACTCTCAGAGAACGATTTAAACTTCTTGGTAAAGTGGCAGACATTCAACAAGCAATTAACTCTTATAAACAAGCTGGAGAAATTATTGAAAAAACCGAAGACAAAACCTTATATTTTAACTATTCCTATCAATTAGGAAAAGCTTTATTTGAGGGCGGATATTATACAGAAGCTATTGAACACTTAGAAAATTGTCAGCAACTTTATCAAAAACAAAAGGATATTAGTAGTTTGGCTCCAATTTTATTGGAACTTGCCCGTCTCTATCATCGCACTGGTAGGCTCGAACAGGCAAGACTTTATTTTAAAGATTCTTTACGTCTATTCCGCCGTTTGGGTGATCAAGATAATGTGGCTTCTGTGACAACTGCACTGGGCAATCTAGAAATACAAATTGGCAGGATTTCCCAAGCTTGTAGTCATTTAAAAGAGGCACAAACATATTATCAAGAAAACAATAATTCAGAACGACTAGAGGAAATTAATTATCTACTAAAAATTCTACAATCTGCTTAAAATGACAAGACTCAGCCGTTATCAATCAACTCTCAAAAAATGGGGACTTATAGAAAATCCTTTTCGACCAACTCCCCCCGATGATCCCGAAAAATTAGCAAAGATTTTTTATGGACGCGATCAAGTTTTAGATGTCGTTATTCCGACCCTCTATGAAGGACGTAATATCTTAGTTAGGGGAGCTTGGGGTATTGGTAAAACCGCCTTAATTTTTAATTTAATTAACCAGTTACAACAGGAAGTTAACCAATTAAATGAAAAAATGTTATTGCTTTATATTAGCAGTATTCCTGGGGAAAGTTCCACGGAATTTTATCGTGCTTTATTATTAGCTGTAGCCGATAGTTTAGCGGATAGTGATCAAGAATCAGAAGACATTGCTAATACGCTTTTAGGTTATTCTATCCAACGCAATAAAACCACTACTGAAGGACAAGTTAAATTAGGCTTTTTATCCTTTGGCAAAAAGGAAGAATCCCCTGCTAATCAACTGACTCCCACTGCCAATGCTGATCCCTATCCTTTACTCATTCGTTTATTAAATAAAGCCGAAGAAATTTATTCTCGTATTGTTATTGCTATTGATGATTTTGACAAAAAAGACCCCATTGTTGTCCAGACAATTTTAGAAAGTAGTTTAGATTTATTTCGGATGGGAAAACATCGGGGATTTATCATGACAGGAAGAGGCTTTACCGAGTTTCAAGAAGCAACCTTAAAAGCCCTTGGTATCTTTTCTGAAGATATTCCCCTTGAACCCATGAGTCAAGATGATTTACGTCACATTGCTATTAATTATCTTAATAGTGCCAGAAACGAACAGCGAAATGATCCCTATCCTTTCACAGAGGAAGTCATCAATTTAATTACGGGTTACGCTCAAGGAATTCCTCGAGAACTGAATACTATCTGTGAAAAAGTATTACGGCAAGCTGCTTCAGAAGGATATGAAATTATTGATGAAACTGCTTTTTATTCAATTTGGCAAATCCTTCAAAAAGACTTTACTGATTATTTAAGTCCTCAGTTTCGTCATTTATTATACGTTGCTCATCAAGCCGGTGGCATTAGTGAGAATATTTCTGATCAAACTTTGGCTAAACTTGACGCTATAACCTTTGTTGCTCTCTTGCCCCAACTTAAATCGATGGAAGAACAAGGATTATTAATTCGTCAAGAAGATCAAAGCGGTTTTCGTTTTGTTCCTTCCCAATTATTTCAACCTAAGTTACTCCCTGAGTCTCAGTCTGAGTAAATAATAATTGAAGCCATTAGGGGAGTTATAAAAATCGATCAAGCAAAAAAGCAACTAGGTAATGATTGGGTAGTGGTGGTGAGCCATGGTGCTTATCTTGTATGAAGTGTGTAAAATATTTGTTAATAAGTATCTAAGCACAATTAATTACACATCTAAGCCACTACTCCGTCAGACTTCTGCGGTGGTGAGCAAACAGAGAACTGAAAACGCAAATCCGATCCCTAATAAGTAGTCATGCAAAATTAATTACCTGCCCGATCGAGCTAAAACCCTTACGGGGCAATGATCGTCATGTGTAAATAATTTTGCCTAGGTACTTAGCTTTATCCCGTCTCCCGTCTCCCGTCTCCCGTCTCCTGTCTCCTGTCTCCTGTCTCCTGTCTCGACTAGGAAATTAATTTTGCACGACTACTTAACAATAATTTGCTCAACTCACTATCTTTATCTAAAAAAATGGAGAATCCCGTTGGGGCTATTTGATACTTTATTTATGACTAAGATAACCAACAAAGCAAAGCGTTAAACCTTCGTCCCCACTCCCCAACCACTCACGGATTAATTTGGCTCTTCGTTACCCTTTATGCTAAATCAACAGACAAGATGCCAAGATAACATACTTCTAACCCAAAAATTACGAAAGTTTCTCAAGCCATAGCCTCTCCGTTTTATTAGTTTAAGTTTATTGTTGATTCCCTCGACCACCCCATTCGTTGTCCTTCGCTCGAAATAACTAATTATTTCTCCAAACCAGTTTCGGATTGTTTG
>NZ_SFBV01000134.1:0-15408 GCF_007095585.1 Microcystis sp. M_OC_Ca_00000000_C217Col | reverse complement strand
TGTTTGAAGAGGGTTTAGAGGTCTTTTATCCCAATGGGGAACGATTTAAAGACCCTGAAACCCTCTTTGAGGAGCGCAACCAAGCACAACAAGAACGCAACCAAGCACAACAAGAACGCGATCGCGCTTTTGCTCGATTACGGGAATTGGGCATTGACCCGACACAGTTGAGACTATAATTAATCTTCAGCGGAGATACCGTCATCTTCCACCACCGCTTCGGTGATAGGAGAGGGGGGAATTTCCGTTAGGGGAGATAAATCGGCAGGGGGGGCTACCACGCGATCGAGTTTTAGGGTTAAATAACGAATAACCTCATCACTTAAACGCATGGCCCGTTCCATGGGGGCGACTTGTTTGCCGGTTGCCTGATAATTCATCTGCACATAGACACCATCATTGAGTTTTTTGATGGGATAGGCCAGACGTTTTTTACCCCACACCTTAACTTGAATGTCTGTGGCGCTGTGTTCGCTAATCAGAGTTCGATAACGTTCCACTTGTTGCTGAACGACTTCTTCCCCTAAATCGGGACGGAGAATGTAAAGAGTTTCGTAGTTATTGCTCATCTCAGAATCCTTATGGACTAGAAGGCTTCTTTGTCAAGACCGGAGGTTAATTGATTTTAATAACTCTCTAGCCTTTAATAAAGAAGCAAGGATATATGATCATACTACTATCCGAGAGTCGATCGCTAGTCATTCCCAGAAAAATATGGCGCAACGCTATGTACGAGTGAAACATCGTCAAGGACAAATCTTCTACGGACTGTTACAGCTAAACCGTAGCGTTGCTGTCTTTGATGCCCCTCCCTGGCAAGGAGGGCAACTAACCAAACTAGAATTAGAACCTGATAGCTACCAACTATTAGCCCCCTGTTTCCCGTCGAAAATTATTGCTGTGGGCAAAAATTACCGCGCCCACGCCGCCGAGATGGGAACACCTGTACCAGAAGAACCGCTTTTATTTCTCAAGCCACCGACGACAATTATCGGCGATGGTGAAACGATTTTCTATCCGCCCCAATCGGAAAGAGTAGATTATGAGGGAGAATTAGCATTAATTATCGGAGAAACCGCCAAAAACTGCACCACAGCCCAAGCCAGAAGCAAAATCTGGGGTTATACCATTGCTAACGATGTCACCGCTAGGGATTTACAGAAAAAAGATAGCCAATGGACGCGGGCGAAAGGATTTGACAGTTTTTGTCCCCTCGGCCCCTGGATTGTCCGGGAATTGAGTATCGGGGCGCAATTAACCACTTTTCTCAATGATGGCAGCGACCCCAAACAAAGCAGTTATCTCAGCGATATGGTCTTTCCCCCCGATGTCTTGGTGGCTTATATCTCCCAAGTGATGACCCTGCTGCCGGGGGATGTGATTTTAACGGGAACTCCCGAAGGAATCGGACCGCTGCAGGTGGGGGATCAGGTTCGGGTGGAAATAGAAGGCATCGGGGTTTTGGAAAATCGCGTCATGGCAGCAGCATCGATTAACGATAATTAACAATCCTAGCGAATACGGCGGGGTCTAGACTAGCCCCACCGACTAAAACCCCGTTTATCTGCGATTGAGCCATAATTTCATCGATATTATCGGGTTTTACAGAACCACCGTACTGAATGGTGACTTCGGGATTGTCTAATTGTTGCCGAATTAAACCGATAACGCGGTTCGCTTCCTCGCTTTCGCAGGTTTCCCCCGTGCCAATCGCCCAGATGGGTTCGTAGGCGATAACGAGGTTTTTTTGGTCAACATTGACTAAACCCCCTTGAATTTGCTTGATAATTACCTTTTCCGTTTCTCCGGCATCTCTTTGGGCTTTACTTTCTCCCACGCAGATAATCGGGATTAAACCTTGTTTTTGGGCAGATATAACCCTTAAATTGACGGTTTCATCGGTTTCGCCGAAATATTGCCGGCGTTCACTGTGACCGATAACCACATAGTGAACCCCAATTTCGGTTAACATATCCGCCGAGATTTCGCCCGTATAAGCCCCCGATTTTTCCCAGTGGACATTTTGCGCCCCCAAGCGAATACGACCGCCGTGGAGGGTTTTAGAGAGGACAGCTAAAGCTGTAAAAGGCGCACAAAGAACCACTTCTCGGTCGTCGGGAGTTTCCTCTAGATGGGATTTAAAATCTTGCAAAAACTCCAAAGCTTCTCTCTGGGTTTTGTGCATTTTCCAGTTACCTGCAATAACAACTTTCGGCACAGCTTAATTAATTTAGTAGATTTGATAATTTATGGTACATTTTACTGTAAGCCTTTTTGTTACCCTAAGCAAGATCACCGATAATCGCTGTCTGTCATGAACAGATTTTTTTAATACTCTTACCTGTACCTATGCCCTAATCCCCTACCAAATCCTCATGCGAACCTTAGCGATCGGCGATATTCATGGTTGCTCGAAAGCTCTAGATCACTTGCTAGAGATCGTCAATCCCAAACCGCAAGATACTTTAATCACCCTCGGTGATTACGTTAATAAGGGCAGAGACTCGAAAGGGGTGATCGAGCGCCTTATTTCCCTACATAAACAGGGAAATTTGATTCCCCTCAAGGGTAATCACGAGATTATCATGCTACAGGCCCGTCACAACCCCCTCAAACAGCGTCTCTGGTTAGAAAAAGGCGGTAAAGCTACTCTAAAATCCTATAGCGAAGGCCAACTGATTAAAATTCCCGAATCCCACTGGGATTTTTTAGGAAAAGTCTGTATAAATAGCTACGAAACTGCAAATCATTTATTTGTTCACGCTAATCTCGATCCCCATCTACCCCTGGCCAGACAACCAGAATACAAACTCTTTTGGGAGAAATTTCAATACCCCGCCGCCCATAGTTCGGGAAAAACCATGATTTGCGGCCATACCAGCCAAAAAAGCGGTAAACCAGTTAATCTCGGCCATGCCATTTGTATCGATACTTGGGCTTACGGTAAAGGCTGGTTAAGTTGTTTAGATGTGGAAGCGGGGAAATTGTGGCAGGTTAACCAGCGAGGAAATTTTCGGATTAGCCATATTCAAGATTATTATCGTCCATCCTCTCTAGGTCAGGACATTAAGGAAGGTTCGCCGATTTTTGGCGGTTCGCTTTTGTCGAGAGCGGCAGCAATGACATTTAAGGGCAAATAACTGGGGTAAACTCCCTCGCGAGCGCGTTTAATATCCGTTTCCTCTAGGGGAAGTTGGTATTTAATCGCAATTGCCTTGAGGATATCGCCGCGATCAATCACTCCCGCTACGGCGGAGGCTGGTGTTAACACCGTGATCATGCGGTCTGGGATGGTTTCCAATTTTTGCACCACCGTCACTAAGGGGGTTTTTTCCTCAACAGTGGGAATTTCCGTGAGGGGATGGGCAATATCAAGCAGTTGTTTTTCTGACCAGAAACTCCGCTCGATCGCCTGTAAATCTTCCACCCGAATTAATCCCCGATAACGTCCCTCGGAAGCGGCAAAATAAGCAGTATTGGCAGCCGCTCGGTCTAAAACGTATTCCTGGACGAATTCCTCTAGGGTTTGATGGGCGTTTAAAACCCGCAAATTTCTGCTCATCACCTCTCCCGCTTGCAAATTGAGGAGACTTTCCTGTAAATTAGTTAAATTATCGTAGGCGCGGGCATTTCTGAGGATAAACCAGCCCATTAATCCTAACCAAGCACCCTCCACAGCTGCCGTCAAGAGAACCAAGAAAATCCCCAAAATAATCCCTAACCAACCGATGAATTGACCACTGATCGCAGCCCAATGTAAACCCTTCCAGCGATCGCCAGTTGCTTGCCAGACCATTGCTTTGAAAATTTGACCGCCATCGAGGGGTAAACCGGGGATAAGATTAAATAGAGCCAAAAACAGGTTAATTATCGCTAAATGCCCGCATATATAGGTTAAATTAGCGTTTAAATAGGGTAAGTGACTGGCTAGGGATAGGAGACAAAACAGGAGAAAACTGACGAGGGGTCCAGCGATCGCTACTTGCAGGGCCTCCGGAGGAGTCCGAGATTCTCGCTCGATCGAGGCCATTCCCCCAAAAAGAAACAGGGTAATGGAATTGACCTCGATGCCTTGCGACCGAGCCATTAAACTATGACCTAATTCGTGGAGTAAAACCGAGATAAATAGCAATAAAGCCATGATTAAACCAAGTAACCACGCTAAAACAGAACTCTGGCCAGCCAGAGACTGAATTTCTGCATCGGTGGCATTGATCAGGGTGACAAAAGCCAAAATCAAAAACCACGAGGAATCAATATAGAGAGGAATGCCCAATAAAGAGCCGATTCGCCAATTTGTACGCATAATTTTCAGTGGGGAAGTGGGAAGTGGGGAAGTGGGAAGTGGGGGAATGGGGAATTTAGCTGAAATTTCCCTATCACCCTAAATCCCTAACCCCCTAACCTTTTTTAAGACATTTGGAAAATAAAAGTCATTTTGTCCCCTTTACCGAGGGAAATGCGATCGCCTGCCCGAAGACGATGACGATTGCCGGGGGGTAGGGGATTGTGATTAACGTAGGTTCCGTTAGCGCTGCCGCTGTCTTCAAGGTAATAGATGCCCCCTTCGACGCGGATATCGCCATGAACCCGGGAGACGATATCAGAATCGGGAAAACCGGAAACATCGATATCGGGGGGAATGCGATCGTTAGGTTTGCCGACATGAATTACCGATAGATGTAGGGGTAATTCAATTTTGCTATCGGTTTGTAGGTGCTGGAGACTAGCCATTTCCGTCTGTAAGCGGGTGGCAGCCGGAACCGGTGGGGGGGCAACAGGAGGAGGTGCGATCGAGGCGCCGGTGGCTGTGGGGACCGGTGGGACGGGTTCAGGTTCCGATTCCGATTCCGATTCGGCCTCGGCTGCCACCATGGGAACGGAATTAGGCTGTAAATTGTAGCCACACTGACCGCAAAAAGTAGCATCAGTTTGGATGGTTGCCCCACAACTAGGACAGGAAGACATCCGCGGTAAGGGGGTATAACAGGCCTCGCACTGACTGGCCTCATCGGGGTTAATATGTTCGCAATTGGGACAAACGATCATTTTTAAGTAAAAAGTAAAAAGTAAAAAAGCAGATTAGGGGTTAGGTTTTAGGGTGTTGGGGTGTTGGGGTTTTAGGGTGTTGGGGTGTTGGGGTTTTAGGGTGTTGGGGTGGTCACTGCGTGCGCGTTGCGGGGGGTGTTAGGGTTTTGGGGTGTTGGGGTTTTAGTTGAAATTCCCCCATTCCCCCATTCCCCCATTCCCCCATTCCCCCATTCCCCCATTCCCCCATTCCCCTATTCCCCTATTCTCTAGACAAAAGAGGAACCAGCGGCCGCATCGAGCAACCAATATAATTCCCCGGCCGGGGGGTGGATGAGACGGGAAGGATAGGAGAAAGAGTCACCATAGGCAGAGAAAATCTCATGTAGAGCGGGGCGTTTACTTTCGCCGGCAGCGATAAAGATCACACAACGGGCCTGATTGATCAGGGGAACGGTAAAAGTTAAGCGGGGATTGCCGTCTTTCTCGCCGACGGTGATACAGCGATCGCTCACCGTTAAAGCTGCCGTGTGGGGAAAGAGAGAGGCGGTGTGACCATCATCGCCCATTCCTAATAAAATCAGGTCAAAAACGGGAAAATCGGGAGAATTGACCCCAAACCATTGGCGGAGATGATCATCGTATTTTTGGGCGGCCAGGTGGGGATCGGGTTCATCCGTGGGCATAGGATGAATATTAGTGGCCGGGATCGGTATGCGATCGAGCCATGCTAATCGGGCCATGCGTTGATTACTGTCGGGATGATCGGGACTAACGTAGCGTTCATCTCCCCAGAAAACGTGAATTTTTGACCAGTCGAGGGGTTGAGAGGATAAAGCTTCGTAGAGAGGTTTCGGGGTACTACCGCCAGAAAGAGCGATCGTAAAATAATCCTGTTGGTCGAGGCCGGTTGTGATTTTTTCCAGAACCAGCGCCAGAGATTTTGCGATCAGAGCTTGTTTATCAGCTAAAACTTCCACCAATTTCTGCATGGGTTTTGTTATCAACTCAGGGGGGCTGTCTTTACTATAGGCTAACCATTGAGGACTCATCTGAGAGCTTGGGAAAATTTTATTCTTTGACAGTCTCTGTCTTAGGGAAGAGATCTGGGGAAAACCTCGTCTGAGAGCTTGGGAAAATTTTATTCTTTGACAGGGATAGGTTTACCGATGCCATATTGAGGTAATATTTCTAGAGTCGATTCTCGAAAGAGGTTGACAAGCAGAACGATTTAGCGTAGGGTTTAGCGGGAGGTTGAGCAAAAGTTAATTAGAAATTGCAGTTTGTCAGAGTGCCTCTCGGCAAAATCCTTCTGGGAACCCCCAGCGAGAACTTTTAAACAGACTAATGAATCTATTCATTGACATACCATTACAGAAACAGCGATGAACAGTTTTACTTCTTTGTCCCTGAAATTAACGGGATTGGTTTTCATTATTTCCTTCCTTTTGGATGCGTTTATCCTACCGCTGCCCTATCGATTTAATGAATCCCAATGGCAGGTAGGTTTCGTCACCACCTTTGTCGATCGAGGAATTGTTCCTCTTCTGGGTATCGTTCTCGTTTTAATCGCTTACTGGATTGACGCTAACAATAGAGATGTCATTCCTAGAAAATCACGCTTTGAATTGCGTTGGCCGATCTTTATTCTTTCCACACTGTTAGGCTTAGTTTTTCTGTTGATGATTCCTGTTCATATCAACAATATCAACCAGATTAAAAACAACGCTTTGACTCAAATTGAACAGGGTGTTGACCAGGGGGAGGGACAAATTCAAGCTTTCTTAGCCCAGTTAAATACGCTATCGCAAAATCCCCAACTATTAGACCAGCAGATCTCTCAGAGAACTCAAGTGATTGAAACTGGTCGTTTCCAAGGACAACCGATCAACACGGAACAGTTACAAACCCTTCGTCAACAAAGAGAGCAATTAACTAATTTACGCGATTTATCCAAAAGCCCGAAGGAATTTAAACAGAAATTAGATGAGATCAAAAATCAGCTACAAACTCAGCTGCAAGAGCGGCGAAAACAGGCAGAAAGCCAAGCCAACTTGGAGGCTTTGAAACAGTGGTTAAGAATTGGTATTCAAAGTATGTTGCTATCGATTTGCTATAGTTTGATCGGTTGGTTAGGCATTCGAGAACTAGGTAGTGTGAAAAAACGCACTGCCTAAGCAGGGGATTTATCTTAATGATCAAGTATAAAGTTTTCGTTTTCGGGACTCAGAATTCTCCGAGTCAGGAGACGAGCGCAGACAAGAGCATACTTCATCCTTAGGATCAAATCTGTAACTACTTAAATATTCAGCCACAGGGCATCAGCAAATGATGCCCTTTTATTGATTAGAACTCTTGCATAATTAATTTTTGGTGGTTCAAAAACGTCCTATAAGCTGTTCGTAATTTAAATTGCTTGTTGAGACGAGGCAAGAGGCACTCTTGCACTCTTGCAAAGGGCAACACCCCCCTACCACGTCGGGGGGGCAAGGGGGGGAGATTCGGCTAATCTAAGAATAAGCGGTTTAAATACGTCTTAGCTTAATACTAAATCCTGTTTAAAAGGTATAGGAGAGCAGGGGAGCGGGGAGCAGGGGAGCGGGGAGCAGGGGAGCGGGGGAGATGGGAGCGGGGAGAATAAATAAAAATAATCTCCTGAATTCTGACTACTGACTCCTAACCCCACCAACAAACTTTTTCAGCAAACCCTAATTAGAGATTTTTCAGTACAAAGGCTCTAAAATTGCCAGTGCCATTTATTGGACTGAAGACTTGTTTTTTCGGTCTTGTGGCTTTATCATGGGTACTGTGTGGTGTGTGTGATGTGAAGGAGTAAGATGACTGCTAATAGCCAACTTATCTCCGTCAAGGCTCTACAAGCTTTGATGAAGCGAGGGTTCAAACCTTCGGTCTCTGGTAGACGGCATCAAAAATCTTGGTTAATAGCTTTAGACGGCGATACCTCAAAACGATTATTCGATATCGTTTTCTCCCTATCGGTTCTAATTTTCTTTTCGCCGCTTTATTTAATCTTAGCCTTATTGATCGCGATTAGTTCCCCCGGTCCGGTCTTCTATGTGCAGAAGCGCGTCGGTCAAAACTTCCAGCATTTCAACTGTATTAAATTCCGTACTATGGTAATGGATGCGGATAAGGTATTAGAGAGACTGATGGAAGACTCTCCCCAACTGCGGGCGGAATTCGAGGATAATTTCAAGCTTAAGGACGATCCTCGCATAACTTGGATTGGCAAATTTCTCCGCTTAACCAGTTTAGACGAGTTTCCCCAATTCTGGAACGTCCTGCGAGGAGATATGAGCGTCGTCGGTCCGCGGCCTTTAGTTCCCGAAGAATTGCAGAAATATGGCAATCGCATCGACAAAGTTTTAACTATTCGCCCCGGTTTGACTGGTTTATGGCAAGTTTCGGGACGTAATGACATACCCTATCCCCTGCGGGTGCAGATGGATGTGTATTACGTTAATTCGCGTAACTGGTTAACTGATATCTGGGTAATCTTCAGAACTATCGGTGTTGTGGTTTTTCCCAAAAATAACGGTGCTTACTAAAGCGGTGAATAGTAATTAAAAATTACTCACTGCTGTTTCAATGTAACTAATCGCTAGACTGGAGGAGAGAAGGGCAAAAATTGCTTTTTTCTCCTCTTTTTTTGATAAAGATTATGACAGTAATACTAAATCTGGTTATTAAAGACTGATTATTTATTCCCCTTTTTGCATGAGTGCATGAGCAGAAAACGGGTTTCGTTTCTCGGAGAAACCCGTTTTCTGTGCGTTACTCAACGGATTTAGTATAATTAAGTGAAGTCAAAAAAGAATGGCAATTATACCAAACCGGGGACTTTGCGATAGATAGAAGCGAGCGATCCCCGGAATCCTACACTGGCAAATTCTACCTCATCTCCCGCTTCATAGATCTGTTCTTGCCAAACTCCCGAATCCTCGCGACGGTGACATTCAATTTTCCTCTGGTTTTGATGGATAAGAATGTATTCTTTTAAGGTGGGACAGGTTTGATAATCGCTAAATTTATCACCCCTATCAAAGGATTCCGTCGATTTCGATAATACTTCAATAATCAGAACGGGATAAAGAATAAAATCATCAGTATTGTTAATCTCTCTCTCGTCACAAACCACCGCAATATCGGGATAATAATAACAATTTGCCTCCTCTAACCGGACTTTGATATCGGAAGTGAGAACAAGACAGGGACTATCATCGAGATGGATACTCAATAAAGTAGCTATATTTGTATTTAAGACAATATGGGGCTTTTTTGCCCCTACCATTGCGTAAATCCGTCCTTTTCGGTATTCGTGCTTGATGGGACTGACTCTTTCCCCTTCTAGATACACTTCTGGAGAGACATAAAAAAAATTAGGATTCGTCACCATCGTCCCCATGCTCCCTATCCTCGAATAACTAAATTATAGCCTTTCGGAATCATCGCTCTTGGACTCAATCTCGCTAGACTTATAGATCAATGATTGTCACTTGTAATATTTGTATTACAGTTATGTGACAGAATAGAGATAACGACTCTCAAAGGGACGTTATTTAGGAATGAATCCCAAAAACGATTGATATCCATAGGTTTGCCAGAATGTCCAACGCTAAAAGTTACAAAGATACCGTTAATTTGCCTCAAACTGACTTTGATATGCGAGCAAATGCCAGCAAACGTGAGCCAGAAATCCAGAAATTCTGGCAAGATGAGCAAATATATGAGAAATTAGCGCAAAATAACCCCAAAGAATTATTTATTCTCCACGATGGACCCCCCTACGCTAACGGGTCCCTGCATATCGGTCATGCTTTAAATAAAATTCTCAAAGACATTATCAATAAATATAAACTGCTGCAAGGCTACAAAGTGCGCTATGTGCCGGGTTGGGATTGTCACGGGTTGCCGATCGAACTAAAGGTTTTACAAAGTCTCAAAAGCTCAGAAAAAGAGGGTCTAACCCCTTTGAAATTACGTCAGAAAGCCCACGATTTTGCCCTTCAAACGCAAAAAGAACAGTGTGAAGGTTTCAAAAGGTATGGAGTCTGGGGAGACTGGGAAAATCCCTATTTAACCCTAAAACCTGAATACGAGGCCGCTCAAATTGCCGTATTCGGAAAAATGGCCCTAAAAGGTTATATTTATCGGGGACTAAAACCAGTTCACTGGAGTCCTAGTTCTCAAACCGCTTTAGCTGAGGCCGAATTAGAATATCCCGAAGGTCACACTTCCCGCAGTGTCTATGTTGCTTTTCCAATTACGTCAGTTTCAACCCCGGTTTTAACGCCATTTTTGCCTAATTTATCCGTGGCTATCTGGACGACTACCCCCTGGACTTTACCCGGGAATTTGGCCGTCGCATTGAACCCAGAATTAAACTATTCAGTGGTGGAAACTAGCGAGTCTAATTATCTAATCGTAGCGACGGATTTAGTCGAAAAATTGGCCGACACTTTTAACACAACTTTGACGATTAAAGCAACGGTTAAAGGTCTGGAATTAGAACATACTAAATATCGTCATCCTTTGTTTGACAGAGAAAGTGCGATTCTCATCGGTGGGGATTATGTCACCACTGATTCCGGCACTGGATTAGTTCATACGGCCCCTGGCCATGGTCAGGAGGATTATATCGTCGGACAACGTTACGGTTTACCGATACTTTCTCCCGTGGATGATAAGGGAAATTTCACCGCAGAAGCGGGACAATTTGCGGGTTTAAATGTCTTGAAAGATGCTAATGAAGCAATAATTTTAGCACTGACAGAAAAGGGTGCCTTACTCAAAGAAGAAGCATATCAGCATAAATATCCCTACGATTGGAGAACCAAAAAACCGACAATTTTCCGCGCAACAGAACAATGGTTTGCTTCCGTGGAAGGATTCCGGGAATTAGCTTTAGACGCAATTGATTCGGTGCGTTGGATTCCTGCAACGGGTAAGAATCGCATCACTTCTATGGTTAGTGAAAGAAGCGATTGGTGTATCTCTCGTCAGCGCAGTTGGGGGGTTCCTATTCCTGTTTTTTATGACGAAGAAACGAATGAACCTCTGTTAACGGAGGAGACGATTAATCACGTTCAAGCTATCTTCGCAGTCAAGGGTTCTAATGCTTGGTGGGAGTTATCCGTAGAGGAATTGTTACCTCCCAGTTATCGCAATAATGGTCGCAGTTATCGCAAGGGAATGGATACTATGGATGTGTGGTTTGATTCTGGTTCTAGTTGGAATGCGGTGGCTAATGCTCGACCAGAATTAAGTTATCCTGCGGATATGTATCTAGAAGGATCGGATCAGCATCGGGGATGGTTTCAATCGAGTTTATTAACCAGTGTGGCTGCTAATGGTATTGCTCCCTATAAAACGGTGTTAACTCACGGTTTTGTTTTGGATGAACAGGGACGAAAAATGAGTAAATCTCTGGGTAATGTCATCGATCCCAATGTGATCATTAGTGGTGGTAAAGACCAGAAAAAAGAACCCGCTTATGGGGTGGATGTGATTCGGTTATGGGTGTCCTCAGTGGACTATACCAATGATGTGAATATCGGTCAAAATATTCTTAAACAGTTGGTAGATATCCGTAATAAAATCCGTAATACTGCCAGGTTTTTACTGGGGAGTTTAAATGATTTTGATCCCCTTAAAGATGCGGTAGCTTATGAAGACCTACCGGAGATTGATCGCTATATGTTACATCGTATCTCGGAAGTGTTTACGGAAGTTACGGCAGCTTTTGAAAGTTTCCAATTTTTCCGCTTTTTCCAGACAGTACAGAATTTTTGTGTTGTCGATTTATCTAACTTTTATATCGACATCGCTAAGGATCGTTTATACATTTCTGATCCTAATTCTTTCCGTCGTCGCAGTTGTCAAACAGTTTATGCTATTGCTTTAGAAAATCTCGCTAAAGCGATCGCTCCTGTCCTATCTCATCTAGCGGAAGATATCTGGCAATTTCTCCCCTATAAAACTCCTTATTTATCGGTATTTGAGTCAGGATGGCTAAACATCAATCCTGCTTGGAATAATCGCGAATTGGCCGATAAATGGGCGAAATTCCGGCAGCTACGCACCGAAGTTAATAAGGTGATGGAAACTGCCAGAAATGATCAAGCGATCGGTGCTTCTTTAGAGGCAAAAGTTTTACTTTATGTTCCCGATGAAACCTTACAACAGGAGCTAGAATTATTCAACAATTGTGATAGTTTAACGGGGAATAAAGTCGATGAATTGCGTTATCTATTTCTCTCTTCTCAAGTGGAATTAGTTAGTGATATTAGCGCAATTCAAACCGCCGAATATAAAGGAGAATCGGACTTTGTTTCGGTGGGAATTGTCAAAGCGGACGGAGAAAAATGCGATCGCTGTTGGAATTATTCGACTCAAGTGGGAAAATTTGCCGATGATCCCACTATTTGTGAGCGCTGTAATGCCGCTTTAAAAGGAGAGTTCTAAGCTAAATTAAAAGGGTGCTTTATTGTCTAATAAAGTACCCTTGTTTAATCCTCAGCTAAAAAAAAACTTATTCACAGGTATTAACTCTAGCGAATAGATAATTAGGGATGGAAGATTACCAATCAGCTTTTTTACAACGTCATCAAGATACAGAAATACTTTGTAAATCTAATAGGAAAATAGCTGCTATGCACTTTGGAGGTATTACGATCGAATGTTTTCTGAAATCTATGATCTTAGCTTCGGTATCCAGTCAAGAATGGAAAACTGATTCCAATAACCCCGGACATACTATAACTAATCCGGGTCACAGTTTGACAACTGCTTTAAAACGTCATAATCGTCTCTATTCGAGAGTTCAAAATTTTCCAGAGGTGAGAAAATGGATTAATATAGTAGAAAAACCTAGTCAAAATTTGATAAATATGCGTTATTCCAGCAGTGAACCAAATGTGGTTATCAGCGTATAAAAGTCTGAAAAGTTGGCTTCATAAACAAGCTACTCAACTTTGAGGAGATAGTTATGTCAGAAACTTGGTTAAGATCAATGAAACAAAATTGATTATTTTAATTGGCTTAGTAAATTAAATCTAATTAACCCTTTTCAACGGTAAAAAAATATCCATCCTGATATACTTGATCGCAAGTCCATTTCCCGGAGCCAAAATAAAGCGATCGCTTTTCTGAGCGGGTGCATTAACAAAGTATAGTGGGTCTGACAGCATTTCTCCTAATTTAGACTGCCTATGGGAAATTTTAGTACAAATGCTCGGACTGGCAATTCTGGCACTCCCATGCAGTCTTAACGAGTAATCTGGATAGTCAGCAGTCCATTATGGTCATTTCCTTGTCACCCCGTCAGAGTTAAGAGCAAAGCACGGACAGAAGCGAAGTTTGACCCGACGATTAGCTAATGGTATCGATAAACATCTTCAATGCTGCTTTTGAGAAGGAGACGGGTTGCTAAAGCCTCTATAATAAGTACCCATAGAGATGCCGACAACTTCCCCTGTCGATAGCGAATAAGGAGAAAAAAAACCCAGTGTTTGTCCTCAAAGGTTACGAGTATTTTCTAGGATTTCTGCTCGCTTGCAGTTTAGTACCAATCCTATCCCTAACTGCCTCCAAAGTCCTGCGGCCTAGTGGTGGCGGTCCAGAAAGACGTACCACCTATGAATCGGGGATGGAACCGATCGGCGGTGCTTGGATTCAGTTTAACATTCGTTATTATATGTTTGCCCTCGTTTTCGTGGTTTTTGACGTGGAAACCGTCTTTCTCTACCCTTGGGCAGTAGCTTTCAATCAATTGGGCCTATTAGCTTTTGTAGAAGCATTGATCTTTATTGCTATCCTTGTGGTTGCTCTCGTCTATGCTTGGCGGAAAGGAGCCTTAGAATGGTCATAACGGCCATAATTTTCCTTATTTTTGACTTTTCATGAGAGGATAACCGGATGAGTCCCAACCCTACCAGCGAATTTAAGCAAATTATCGAACAACAAAGCGAAAAAATCCTCAATCCCATCGAACGCACCAAAGTTACCCAGGATTTATCGGAAAATGTCATCCTTACCACCGTTGATGACCTGTATAACTGGGCGCGTTTGTCAAGTCTTTGGCCGATGCTATACGGTACAGCTTGCTGTTTTATCGAGTTCGCGGCCTTGATTGGTTCCCGTTTTGATTTTGATCGCTTTGGTTTAGTTCCCCGTTCTAGTCCCCGGCAGGCCGATTTAATCATCACTGCCGGTACAATCACCATGAAAATGGCCCCCGCTTTGGTGCGTCTGTATGAAGAAATGCCAGAACCTAAATACGTTATCGCCATGGGTGCCTGTACGATTACGGGGGGAATGTTCAGCAGTGACTCCACCACCGCAGTCAGAGGGGTAGATAAACTTATCCCCGTGGATGTCTATATACCCGGTTGTCCCCCCCGTCCAGAAGCGATTATCGACGCGATTATTAAACTGCGGAAAAAAGTCGCTAACGAATCTATTCAAGAACGTGGGACTGTCCTCCAGCAAACCAATCGTTATTACAGCACCACCCACAAAATGCAGGCCACAGAACCGATTCTCACAGGTAAATATCTACAATCGGCCACCCGTCAAGCACCCCCGAAAGAGTTACTAGAAGCCACTGGTATGCCTGTTCCCCCCGCTCTTTTGACCACGAAACAAAAGGAAGAAATCTAAATGACTGAAGAAACGACAGCTATTGTGCAAGCTGGCCCCACTTCGATTTGGTTAAGCGAAAATGGTTTTGAGCATCAAGCTTTAGAAGCTGACCATAGTGGTGTGGAATTGATTAAAGTAGAACCAGACTTTTTAATTCCTCTGGCCACTGCTTTATACGCTTATGGTTTTAATTATCTCCAATGTCAGGGCGCTTACGATTTGGGACCGGGGAAAGAATTGGTTAGTTTCTATCATCTGGTCAAAGTAACCGATAATGTCGATAGTCCCGTGGAAGTGCGCTTAAAAGTCTTTCTTCCTCGAGATAATCCCCGGGTTGCTTCGGTTTACTGGATTTGGAAAGCGGCTGACTGGCAAGAAAGAGAAAGTTATGATATGTTCGGCATTATTTATGAAGGACATCCCCACCTGAAACGGATTTTAATGCCGGAAGATTGGGTCGGTTGGCCTCTACGCAAAGATTACGTTTCTCCCGAATTCTACGAACTACAGGACGCTTACTAAGTCGAGAATTTAATCACTAAGTAGGGAGGCAAAATTATTTGTAGGATGGGTTAGCGGTAGCGTAACCCATCGGGGTGTTGGGTTTCATGCTTCAACCCAACCTTGTATCTTGAGAAGTAGGCAACCCGTCCCAACCTAGGTAAAAAATACCGCTTTGTAGCTTGGGTGCCTATATTCTGAAAAAGGGCGTGGACA